>JANOJK010000373.1:0-9017 GCA_031408165.1 Acidobacteriota bacterium
CGTGTTCCGCGGCTGATATCTCGTGGTCAAGACTGCTGTGCCGAGCAGCACCAGCGCCGCCGAGGCGTAAGCCGCTCCTTCACCGAGGAGCTGCAGAGCGCCGTTCCCCCAGACCGGCCCGATGGTACGGCCCAGACTCTCGAGCGCGCCGGCGGCGCCCTGCACGCGACCTTGTTCGTGTTTCCCTGCCGCGCCGCTGATGAGTGACCCGAGCGCCGGGTTGCACAAGCCGATGCCAATCGCGCCAGGCACCAGCATCGCGACGAAGATCGGAAGCGAATACGTCATGGCGCTGCCGCCCCAGCCGACGGCGGCGAAGATCAGGCCGACCGCCAGCGTCCGCTTTTCGCCCAGGCGCTCGACGATCGGGCCGACCATCATTAGCTGCACGATGACACCGAGGAACCCGAACGCCGCGAGCAGGTAGCCGGTGTGGGCGGCGTCGAATCCGAAGCGCCTCGCTCCGAACAGCGCGAACGTCGTCTGATACACCGCGAACGAGCCCCAGTACAGGAAGTCGATCGAGAACAACATCCGCAGATCCGCGCGGCCGCTCAACTCGCGCAGCGCGCGCCACGGCGATCCCGAGACCGCGTTGACGCGATGGACGGTTTCCGGAAGCCAGAACCAGGCGAGCAGCGCCGCAGCGACCGTGATGGCCGCCGCGGCCCAGATTGGCGCCGTGTAGCTGATGCGCGCGAACAGGCCCCCGAGCGCCGGCCCGATGATGAATCCCAGCCCGAACGCCGCGCCCAGGATCCCGAACGACTTGGCGCGATTCTCTTCGGTCGCGATGTCGCCGATGTACGCGCGCGCGGTCGTGATGTTCCCGCCCGACAGGCCGTCCACGATCCGGGCCACGAACAGCATCGCCAGGCTTTGCGCGAGCGCGAGCATCACGAAGCTGACGACGGTGCCGACCAGGCTGAAGATCAGGACCGGACGGCGCCCCCACCGGTCCGACCAGCTCCCCAGCACCGGCGACGCGAAGAGCTGCGCAAGCGAGAACGACGCGAAGAGGAGGCCGATCGTCAGCGGCGACGCGCCAAACGTCTGCGCATAGAACGGCAGCAGGGGAATGATGATGCCGAAGCCGATCAGATTGACGAGGATCGTCAGGAAGATGACGAGAAGGGGCCTGCTCACAGCGTCTCGACCGTCATTTCTTCTCCGTCACGCGCGTGATCAGCACCGGCGTCACCGGCACGGTGTCCATGCCGTCACGGGAGGCGGTCTTGACGAGGGCAATCTTCTCCACGACATCCATGCCGTCAATGACCCGCCCGAAGACCGCATAGCCGAAGTCGTCGGGAGAGAACCCGCGGTGGTCGAGCGCGGGATTATTGACCAGATTGATGTAGAACTGCGTCGTCGCGCTCCGCGCCTGACGCGTGCGGGCCATCGCCAGGGTGCCGCGCAGGTTGCTGAAGCCGTTGGTCGCTTCGTTCTGGATCGGGGGTCGCGTGGTCTTTTCCACCAGCTCCGGGGTGTAACCCCCGCCCTGGATCACATAGCCGGGGACGACGCGGTGCCAGATGGTCCCGTCGTAGTGTCCGTCGCGGACGTACTGGAGAAAATTCTCCACCGATACGGGGGCCCGATCTTTGTATAGCTCTGCCGTGATCGTGCCCGCGGAGGTTTCGATGACCACCACGGGGTTGCCCGGCGCGGGCTGCGGAGCGGGCGCCGGAGCGGGGGTTTGCAGAAGAAACCCGAACAAAGCGAGAAGGATAGGCATCAGGGTTGACCGGCGCCGGGCCGTGGCCGGACGTGAACATTTGTGTTCAATCCCGGAGCGGGCGCCCAAAAGCTTGTGCGCGAGGATTCAAGCGAATGGATCGTCGAGGTTAGCGGCGGGAGGCCCACGCGTCAATGATGCCATGGCTGGTGCGCTACAATTGAGCCTCTTCGCCGGAGGGCAACGATGGTCACCGAGCTCCAGAGCGAACAGCGCGAACTGGCGGATTACATTCGCGCGGGTTCCACACGCGGTCCGCAGTGCTTCGGCAGTTACTTCGATGAGAAGGGCGGGTCGTGCGCGCTCGGCGCAGTGTACGACGCCGTCTACCATCTGCCGCGGCAGCACGGAAAGCTGATTCCCGATCATCTCGAGCGGCTCTTCCGCTGTCTCGACGAGGTCACGAAACACTGCCCGCACGAAGGATGCAGGAAACGATTGCCGCTCGCCCCGATGCTGGTCCATCTGAACGATGACCATCTTCTGACGCGAGAGCAGATCGCCGACTGGCTGACGGCTGAATCACAGTAACCCGTTTGCAATCGGGTAATTTCGTACTCGGGCCCCAACCCGGTTCCCAATTACCCGATTGAGTAAGGCTCCGATGTCTTTCCTCGATCGTTTCAAGATCCAACCCAGACACAAGTCCCCGGATCCTGAGGTCCGCCTCGCGTCGGTGCACGAGCTCCCGGCGGGTCCCCTGAGCGAGGACGACGCCGCGGTGCTCGTCGCGCTGGTCAGGGAGGATACCGACGCGCGCGTGCGGCGCGCGGCGGCGGCGCGCATCGAGGACGTGGGAGTCCTGGCCGCAATCGCCGGCAGCGAAGCCGACGCGGGGATCCGCGACGAGGTGCTCGGCCGCCTGGCCAACGTCGCGGTTTCTGGAGATTCCGCCGAATCCGCCCTCCTTGCGCTCGGCGCGCTGACGGATCAGAAGCAGATCGCCGCGGTGGCCAAGTCGTCGTCTATCGACCCCGTCCGCGCGGAGGCGGTCGCGCGGCTGACGGACGTGAAGTCGCTCAGCTCCGTCGCGCGCAACGCCTCCGACCCCCGCACGGCCGCCCTCGCCGCCGAGCGGATCCAGGATCAGGCGGAACTGCTCAACGTCGCCGCCAGGACGGACCACAAGGAGGCCGGCGTCGGCGCGCTCGAACGCGCCGTGGCGAACGGCGGCGTGGATCGCGGCGCCCTGGAATCGCTCTCCGAGCGCGCGAAGAGCAAGTCCGTCGCCAAGCGCGCCCGCGCCATGGTCCAGGCCCTCGATGAGGCGGAAGCGGCGACGCGCGTGGCGCTCGAACAACACCAGCAGCGCGTCGCCGGTGCGATCGCCCGGGTTGAGGCGCTTGCCGCGTCCACGACCATGGCGGGCGCCGAGTCCCAGGTGGATGAGGCCGAGACGGCGTGGCGCGAACTGACCGCCACCGCGACCCACGACGTGACGGCCGTGGACCGCGCCCGTTTCGACAGCGCCGTGCAGGCGGCGCGCGCGGTGATCGAGCGGGAGACCCGCGAACGCGCCGAACAGGAGCAGCGGCAGGCCGGGATCGCGGCGGGGCGCGCGGCGCGCACGTCGCTCTGCGAGCTGGTGGAAGGCGTCCACGGAGAGGACGCGATCGATCGCGTCGAGCAGGCCCGCTCCGAATGGGACGCCCTGCCCGAGGATCCGGAGAGGCCCGTCCATGAGCAGTTCGTGACGCGCTTCGACGAGGCGTGCGTCCGCGCCCGGGCCAGGCACGAGAACCGGCAGGAGCACGCGCGCATGAACGCCCGTCTCGACGAGCTCTCGCGCGAGGCGGAGCAGCTCGGCGCGCAGGAAGACAGCCCTGCCTACGCGTGGGACTCGATCTCGCGCGAATGGCGCTCGCTCCTCGAGAAGACCGAAGGGCTCGACGAGGCGGTGCAGCAGCGGTACGCGGCTGCCGAGACGACGATCCGCGAGCGTGCCGAGGCAAAAAAGGCCGCCGTCGAGAAGGCGCTTCGCCAGCAGGTGCAGCGCATCGACCAGCTGATCGAGCGCTCGCACAAGCGCGCGGAGGCCGAAGACCTCACGTTGAAGGAAGCGGACAAGGCGGCGCGCGACCTGCGCGCCGCGATCGAGATCCCGCTGACCCTGCCGCACCACGAGCGGGAATACCTCGTCGAGCGGCTGAAGGCGGCGCTGGCCGCGCTCGCGCCGAAGCTTCACGAGCTGCGCGAGATGGACGAGTGGAAGCGTTTCGCGAACGCCGCGGTCCAGGAAGAGCTGATCGCGCAGGCGGAAGCGCTCGGGAAGAAGTACGACCTCGACAAGCCCGAGGACATGGACAAGGCGGCGCGCGAGCTGCACGACATCCAGGAGCGCTGGAAGCAGGCGGCGGAAGCGCCGCGCGCGCAGGCGCAGACGCTCTGGCACCGCTACCGCCAGGCGGCGGATCCCATCCAGGCCAAGGCGCGCGACTTCTTCGCCGCGCGCGCGGTGGAGCGCGACACCAACCTCAAGCTGAAGCTCGCGCTGTGCGAGCGCGCCGAAGCGCTCGCCGAGTCGACCGACTGGATCAAGACGGCCGAGGAGATGAAGAAGCTCCAGGCCGACTGGCAGGCGTCCGGTCCCGTCCCCCGCCCCGACACCCGCGTCGTCTGGAAGCGGTTCCGGGACGCGTGCGACAAGTTCTTCACGCGGCGGAACGAGGACCTCGCGCAGCGCAAGGAAGTCTGGTCGACCAACCAGGCCCGGAAGGAAGCGCTGTGCGCGCGCGCGGAGGAGCTCGCGGGATCGCGCGATTGGGACAAGGCTGCGTCCGAGCTGCGGCGCCTGCAGGCGGAGTGGAAAACGATCGGTCCGGTGCGGCGGACCAAGTCAGAGGCGCTGTGGCAGCGCTTCCGGACCGCCGCGGATCGCTTCTTCGACCGCTACAAGCGCCGCGACGAGATCGAGGTGGAGTCCCGGCAGGCGGACCGCGAGGCGCTCGCCGTCGAGCTCGAGTCGTTCCTCCCCGCGGATGGGGCCGAAGCCGTGGCGCCGCCCGAGTTGCTCGAGAAAGTACGGTCGCTCCGCACGCGGTGGAACCAGTCGACGACCGCGGTCCGGCAGGGGGCCGATCCGCTCAGCGCCCGCTTCATGAGCGCGATGGAACGCGTGCTGACCACGTACCCGGATGCCTTCAAGGGCAGCGAGCTCGACGTGGACGCGAGCCGCCAGCGCATGGAGAAGCTCGTGGCCCGGCTCGAGAGCTTCGTGTCGGAGAACGAGGGGAAGCCCGAGTCGTCGCAGGATCTCGCCGCCCGCCTGCGCGAGGCGCTGGCGTCGAACACCATCGGCGGCCGCGCGGGAGACGAAAACAAGTGGCGCGGCATGGCGGACGAAGTGCGCCAGGCGCAGTCGGCCTTCTCGCGCCTGGTGCCCGTCCCGGGTGAGGGCGGCCAGCAGCTCTCCGAACGCTTCCACAGGGCCTGCAACCGCTTCTACGATCAGTTCCGGAAGAAGGTCCCGCAGCAGCCGGCGCCACCCCCGCGCGGCCGTCCGGTGGGGACGCGATAGAAGGGTTCTCGGGGTTCTCGGGGTTCTCGGGGTTCTCGGGGTTCTCGGGGTTCTCACGGTTCTCGGGGTTCGAACCCAGAACCCGTAGAACCTGGAGAACCCTGAGAACCCTGAGAACCCTGAGAACCCTGAGAACCCTGAGAACCTACCTCTTGTAGAGAACCCTCCCCCCGACGATGGTGTAAGCCACTTTCGCGGTGGGAATCTCGTCCTCCGGCACCTTCAGAATATCCTTCGACAGCACCGTGATGTCGGCGTATTTGCCGGGCATGAGCGAGCCGCGATTGTCTTCCTCGAAGGCCGCGTAGGCGCCGTTGATCGTGTAAGACTTCAGCGCCTCCATGCGGGACATGCGCTGGTCCGCGAAGAACACCTTGCCGTCGGTCAGCTTGCGGCTGACCGTCGCGTAGTAGCTTGCGATCGGATCGACGTCCTCGACGGGGGCATCGGTGCCGTTGGCGACGATGGCGCCGCTCTTCATCAGCTTCTGCCAGACGTAGGCGCCTTCCCGCGCGCGCGCGGCGCCGAGCCGCTCGAGCACGTACGGGGCGTCGGACGTGCAGTGAATGCCCTGCATCGAGGGAATCACCCCGAGCCTGCCGAAACGCGGGATGTCGGCCGCGCTGATGTGCTGCGCGTGCTCGACCCGCCAGCGGAGGTCCTTCTTCGTGGGGTTCGCCTTGAAGGCGCGCTCGAAGATGTCCAGCGTCTCCCGGTTGGCGCGGTCGCCGATCGCGTGCACCGCGAGTTGGTAGCCGTGGCGCATCGCGAGGCGGGCGGTCTCCTCGATCTCGGCGACTTTCGTGGTCTCGAGCCCGGTGGACTCCGGCTTGTCCGAGTACGGCGCCAGCAGCCACGCGCCGCGCGGGCCGAGCGCGCCGTCGATCGACTTCTTGATGGCGCGGACGGTGAGGTGGCCGGCGCCGTAATCGACCATCCGGTACTGGGCGAGCTTGGGGGCGATGGACGCGTTGTCCTGCCGGACCATGACCCAGAGGCGGACGCCGATCCTTCCCGCGTCCACCATTTCCTTCATGCGGTCGATCGTCCCGAGCGACGAGCCGGCATCCTGGAATGTCGTGATGCCCTTCGCGAGCACTTCCCGCGACGCGAGCTCCAGCACCTGGCGATCGCGCGCGGCTGTCTCTTCGGGCGTGGGCGGCGGCGCGCCAGCGCCGCGCTTGATCAGCCGCTGCGCGGTCTCGCGCAGCAGCCCCGTGGCATCACCGTTCGCGTCGCGCAGAATCTCGCCGCCCGATGGGCTCTCGGTCGGACGGCGGATGTTCGACAGCTCCATCGCTTTCCCGTTCACGAACGCGGCATGGCCGCTCGCATGCACGAGCGCGACCGGATTGTCCGGCGACACCTTGTCGAGCGACGCGTGGGTCGGGAAGCCCTCGACGTTCGGCGCCGGCCGGTTGGTCCACTTCTCCTGGTGCCAGCCGCGGCCGTAGATCCACTGCCCCGGCTTTGCCCTGGAGACGGCCTCCGCGACCATCGCGACGACCTTGTCCCACGACTCGACGTTCATCAGGTTCAGCTCGAGTTGCGCGCCGCCCACGCCGGCGAAGTGACCGTGGCTCTCGATGAAGCCGGGGATCGCGAGCTGCCCCTGCAGATCGATGATCTGCGTATTCGTCCCCGCCATCTGCCGGATCTCCACCGTGGTGCCGAGCGCCTGGACGCGGTCCTTGCTGACCGCGATGGCTTCCGCCTCCGGCCGCCCATCGTCCATCGTCACGATGCGGCCGTTGAGCAGGATGAGATCCGCCGCGGGGGCCTGTGCCGTGCCGCCGCGCGGCCCCTGCGCCTGAACGGTGAGCGCGCCAACCGCCGCCGCAAAGCCGGCAAGACAGGTGAGGGTCTTTCGCATGGGAGGAATTATAGGCACTCTATCCAGGGAACAGCCGTTCGAAGTTGCCGCCGAAGATGGCGCTTCGATCGGCGACGCTCACGCCGAGCGAGCCCATTATGCGCTGCTGGTCTTCATGAATGCCGGCCTGCCAGCCGCGGGGGAAAAAGGAGGAGTCGGTGCCGAACAGCAGGCGGGAGGCGCCGGCGACGGCCAGCGTGCTCCTGAAGACACCTTCGAGCGTCTGCCCGCCGTCGAACCGGATCCAGCTGTTCGAGCTCGACGTGTCGAAGTGGATCGTCGGGCACTGGTCCGCGGCCATCAGCGCTTCGCGGAAGAACCCCGCGCCGAAGTGGGGAACGATGACCGGCACATCGGGAAAGCCGAGCGCGGTTCGCGCGAGGGTGAGCGGATCCCCGAGCCGCAGATCGAAGCGGCTCGGCACACCAAGCTTCTTGCGGACGCCGACGGTCAGCACGCCACAGTGCACGAAGACCACCGCGCCGTGCTCGGCCGCGGCGCGGAACACGCGTTCGACGCACTCGTCGTCGAGCCGGTAGCCGTGCATGGCGGGAAACAGGCAGATGCCGCTCATCTGGTATTCCTTCAGCGCCCGCGCGATCATGGCGTCTGCGTCAAGGCCGGCCGGGTTGTGCATGAAGAAGCCGACGAACCGGTGCGGCTGGTGCGCGACCGCCTCGGCCACGGAGGCGGCGTCACCCGGGATGCTCGCTATCAGCGCGGCGCGCGCGACGCCGTGGCGATCGAGCTCGGCGACCCAGCGATCCCCCAGTTCGGTCGCGGTGCCGGGCGCGTCCCACTGCAGCCTGAACGCAATCTCGTCCGCGCCCCCCGCATCGGGAGCCAGCAGCTCGAGAAACCGTGACGAAAAGAAGTGGCAGTGACTGTCGTTGATCATGGTTGGAGGTCAGAGGTTAAGAGGTTAGAGGTTGGAGGTTGGAGGTTGGGGGTTGGAGGTTGGAGCTGGAAGCTGACTTCGGCTAGAGCCAGACGATCTCGACCTCCGCGCGTCCCTTCTCTACTTTCATTCGCGCCACGCTCGGTTTCAAACTGAACCGCCTCGGACCTGCCGCGCCGGGGTTGACGACCAGCCGCGTCCCGGACCGATCGACCAGCGGTTTATGAGTATGGCCGAAGACAATGACGTCTGCATCGTAGCGTCCCAGGAGTTTCTCCGGGGTCGGCGCGCCCACCTCGTGGCCGTGACTGACGTGAATGGTCAGGCCTTCCACTTCCAGGAAGAGGCGGGACTGCAGGCTCGGATCGCCCGGAACGTCGGTGTTGCCGCAGACGGCCTGCACGGGCGCGATGATGCGCAACTCGTCGAGGATTCCCTGGCCCCCCACATCGCCGGCATGAAGGATCAGCGCGACGCCTTTCAGCGCGTCGAACAGTTCAGGCCGGACGAGGCCGTGGGTGTCGGAAACGAGGCCGATGAGCACTCTTCATCATCCAACCTCCGGCCTCCAGCCGCCAGCCTCCAGCCTCCAGCTTCCAGCCTCCAGCCTCCGACCTCCAGCCTCAACCGCTCAGCCAGCGAAAGATCACGAAGATCTCTCTTAAAGATCGTGGTGAGCCATCAGCCGTGACCAGCGCCGGCCTGATCTCGCGACGGATCGAGGGGCGAGGATCGAGGATCGTTTTGGGGTTACTCGCTCGCCGGTTCCTAGGTCATCGGTCATCGGTCATCGGTCGTCGGTCCTCGGTCCTCGGTCGCCGCCCGTTTCCGCAGCATCCTGTCCGCGAGCAGGAAGTACGGCAGCGCAAGCACCGACAGCGCGGCGGCGGTGCCGAACGCGGCCGGGAAGCCATAGCGCCCGATGATCCACCCCATGCTCGTCGATCCGGTGCCGATGCCGGTGTCGAAGCAGGCCAGGATGGCGCCGAAC
>JANOJK010000402.1:0-4247 GCA_031408165.1 Acidobacteriota bacterium
CGGCGCGTATGGCAACCGAGATTCTGGCACTTGTCGCGCAACACGTGCGGGCGGCGCGGGCCGCGCGGCACTGGACGATCCGCGAGCTGGCGGAACGGTCCGGCGTGTCGGTGCGGTTCCTCGTCGAGCTCGAGTCCGGGCGCGGCAATATTTCAGTCAAACGGCTGGCGGATCTCGCGCGCGCGTTCAATCTCCCCACCGCCGATCTGCTGGCCGACGACGGTCCCGATGCGCCGCGGGTGGTTGCCCTCCTCGGCCTGCGCGGCGCCGGCAAGACCACCATCGGCAAACAGCTCGCGCGCCGGTTGCACGTCAGGTTCGTCGAGCTCGATCGCCGGATCGAGAAGGCCGCCGACATGTCGCTCGCGGAGCTCTTCTCGCTCTACGGCGAGGACTACTACCGGCGGCTCGAGCGCGAGACGCTTGCGGACGTTCTGGCGGAGAAACGGCCCATGGTGCTCGCCACCGGCGGCGGCATCGTCGAATCTCCGGACACGTATGCACTGCTGAAGAAGTCCGCCGTGACCGTATGGCTGCGCGCCGAACCCGAGGACCACTGGAACCGCGTCGTCAGGCAGGGCGACCGGCGCCCCATGGCGAATCATCCACAGGCGATGGCGGACCTGCGCGCGCTGCTCACCGCGCGCGAGCCGCTGTACGCCGGCGCGGACCATTCGGTCGAGACGTCCGGACGAACCGTGAACGCCATCGTGGAGGAGCTCTCGGGCACGGTGTAGGTCGCCTGAGGCGCCAGCCATGGTACAAATCTGATGATGATGAATCTGGCCGCCACCGCCCTCTTCTGCCTCTGGTTCGCCGCCGCCGCGACGCAGGGGCTCGCCCCCAATACCGCCTACGATCCCGCGATCCCCACGCTCGAAGGGGTCATCGGCCATCGACCGGGGGACGCGATCACGACGCCCGAGGAAATCGGACGGTACCTGGAGGCGCTGGCCAAGGCCGCCCCGGATCGGACGCGGCTCGTGAAGTACGCGACGAGCTGGGAAGGACGGCCGCTGCACTACCTGATCGTCGGGTCGAAGGAACGCATCGCGCGGCTCGACGACATCAAGCGCGGGATGCAGGTGCTGGCCTCCGGCGCTCCTGAGGCCGACCGACTGATCGCGGAGCTGCCGGTGATCGTCTGGCTGCTGCACGGCGTCCACGGCAACGAAATCTCCTCGTCCGATGCCGCGCTAGCGGAGGCGTACCACCTGCTCGCAGCCCGCGGCAGCGCCGATGCTGATCTCACCCTCCGGGACGCGCTCGTGATCATCGACCCGATGCAGAACCCCGACGGACGGCAGCGGTTCGTCACGCAGAACCTGCTCGGACGGTCCATCGAGCCGGATGCGAATCCGCAGTCGGCGGAACACGACGAGCCCTGGCCAGGCGGCCGCGTGAACCATTACCTGTTCGACATGAACCGCGACTATTTCGCGCTGTCGCAGCGCGAGACGCAGGGGCGCGCGCGCGTCATGCTCGACTGGTACCCGCAGGTGGTCGTCGATCTGCACGAGATGAGCGGCAACTCCACCTACTACTTCGCGCCGCCGGCCGATCCGATCAACCCGCTGATGACCGACGCCCAGCGGCGGGCGCTGGAGATGTTCGGGCGCGCGAACGCGGCGGAGTTCGACCGGCGCGGATTCGCCTACTTCGTCCGCGAGGTGTACGACGCGTTCTATCCGGGCTACGGAGACTCCTGGCCCGCGTTCCATGGCGCCGTGGCGATGACCTACGAACAGGCCTCCGCGCGCGGGCTCGCCTTCACGCGCGAGGACGGGACGACGCTGACCTACAAGGACGGAGTCACCCATCATTTTACCGCGGCCATCACCACCGCGGTCACGGCGGCGCGGAACCGCGACAAGCTGCTGCGCGACTATCTCGAGTTCCGCCGCGGCGCGACGGCGCTCGCGCAGAAGGGGACCCGCGAGTACCTGGTGCCGCCGGGGAAGGATCCGGCACGCGCGGCGCGCCTGGCCCGGCTGCTGTCCGCGCAAGGCATCCAGGTGAAGCGCGCCGAGGAGGGGTTCCAGTCCGGCTCGCAGCAGATGCCGGCCGGGACCTTCATCATCCCGCTCGCGCAGCCCGCGGGACGGCTCGCGCGCACTCTGCTCGATCCGGACGTCAAGATGGACGACGCGTTCCTGAAGGAACAGGACAGGCGGCGCAAGGCGCGGCTGCCCGATCAGATCTACGACGTGACCGCATGGAGCCTCCCGCTCATGTTCGACGTCGACCTCGTCACGAGCGATCGCGTCTCGACCGTGAGAACGCGCGACGTGCGCGCCGACGAAGAGCCGGCCGCGGCCGTGACGCCGCCGCCGGCGGGAACGATCGGGTTCCTGATGCCCTGGGGGAGCGGCGCCGCGTCGGCGGCCGCGGAGGCGCTGCGGCTGGGCCTCAAGATCCAGACGGCGGACGACGTCTTCACGCACGCCGGACGCAAGTACGCCATAGGCACGGCCTTCGTCCGACTCTCAGACCATGCGGAGGGCGCAGCCGCGACGCTGCAGCAGATCGCGCAGCGCCATGGCGCCGAGCTCGTGCCGATCTCGCAGACCTGGACCGACGAGGGCATTTCGCTCGGGAGCGGCCGGACCGCGCGGCTCAAGGCGCCGCGCGTGTTGCTCGCGTGGGACACCCCGGTTGCGACGCTGTCGGCCGGGTTCGCGCGCTACGTGCTCGAGCAGCGCTACGGGCAGCGCGTCACCGCGATGCGCACCTCGACGCTGCAGAACTTCGACATGAAGGACTACGACGTCCTCGTCCTGCCCTCAGGCAGCTACAGCTTCAGCGACGAGGCGCTGAGACGGCTGAAAGACTGGATTCGCAACGGCGGCACGCTCATCACGCTCGCGGAGGCGTCGCGCTGGGCCGCGCGCGACCGCGTGGGGCTGCTGTCCACCGACACGCTCCTGCGTGATGGCTCGCCCGAACGGGATGCCCCCGAGGGGCCCGCCCCGGCGGCGCCGGCGCCGCCGGCAGCCGGCGTGAAGCCCGACCTGACCAAGCCCTTCGACTTCGAGAAGGCGATCCAGCCCGAGCGCGAGCGGCCGGAGAGTCTCGCGGGCGCGATGCTTCGCGTCACGCTCTACCCGTATCACTGGCTCACCGCGGGCCTCGACGGCGACATCCAGACCGTCTACGAGGGGGCGCGGGTATTCGCGCCGCTGAAGCTCGATGCGGGCGTCAATGTGGGCGTCTATGCGCCGGCGGATCGACTCGTGGCGGCCGGCCTCGTGTGGAAGGAGGCACAGCCTCTCCTCGCCGAGCGCGCGTTCCTGATGCACCAGCCGATGGGCCGCGGCCACGTGATTGCGTTCGCGGAAGAACCGAATTACCGGGCGTACTCCGAGGCGACGCAGCTGCTGTTCATCAACGCCGTCCTGCTCGGCGCCGCGCATTAGCCTTAACCGAGGGGCGTCGGCCCTCGGACGTTGGGTTGTTCCTTTGTGCCTTGGTGACTTCGTGTCTTCGTGATTGATCGTTGAGCATGGACTCGTTGACGGTGTGATCCGCAGTCTGTGCTTCAGCCTGAACCAGCCTCCGCCACGCTACGACGCGGTCTCGCCGGGCTGCAACACCAGCACGTCCACGCCCATCGGCTCAACGAGCTTCTTCAAGACATCGGGCGAGCCGGTCAGGGCGGGGAACGTGCCGTAGTGCATCGGCACGACCTGCCGCACGCCGAGCATTTCGCACGCCTTCGCGGCCGCGACGGGATCCATCGTGTAGTGATCGCCGATCGGCAGGAAGGCGATCTCCGGCGCATAGAGGTCGCGGATGAGACGCATGTCGCCGAAGAGCGCTGTGTCGCCGGCGAAGTAAACCGCGCGATTGTCTTCCATCCGTACGACGAAGCCCGCCGCCAGGCCGACGTAGTGCACCTGTCCGTCCTCCTCGATGCTGCTCGTGTGCACGGCCGCCGTCATCGAGATCTTGACGCCCTTCACTGCCACCGTCCCGCCGACGCCCATGCCGATGACGTCCTTCAGGCCCTTGCCCTGGAACCAGTTCGCGAGCTCGAAGACGGCGACGACCGGCGCGCCGGTCGCGCGCGCCACGGTGACGACGTCGCCGGAATGATCCGAATGTCCATGCGTGACGCAGATGACGTCCGCCTTGTCGATCTTCGCCCCCGCCGGAGCCCTGGGGTTCCCCTTCAACCACGGATCGAAGACGATCCGCGTGCCACCGGGAGTCGTGAGGAGGAAGGTCGCGTGTCCGAACCAGGTGAT
>JANOJK010000456.1:0-7055 GCA_031408165.1 Acidobacteriota bacterium
GAGCTCCCGAGGTTCTTGAACTCCTCCCCTTCCGGCAGCTCGAGCCGTACGTCGAGCTCGCCACGCCCGAGGCGCGTCAGGCCGCTCTGGATGACGTGGATCGGCTGCAGCATCCACTGGGCCAGCAGCATCGCCACCACCGTCGAAATGCCCAGTGCCAGCAGCACGGCCTTCATCGCCGTCTCGAAAGCCGGGCGCAGCTCCTCTTTCACCAGTATCGTCGAGATGCCGATCCGGATCGATCCGAACTCCTGCTCGCCGAACAGGAGCGGCTGACGGATCTCGAAGGTGCGGTCCGAATACACCGTCCGGAGCAGCGTCACGGCGTTGCGATCGAGGATCAGCGACAGATCCTCCTGGTCGGGGACGGGACGGCCCTCTTCCGACGGGAAGCTGTGCGCGACCGCGAGCCCTTCGCGGTTCACGATCGCGGCGTAGCTCACGTTGGGCGAGTACCCCACGCTCGACTGCAGTAGCGAGCGGACGCCGCCGTCGTCCCGCAGCGCCGCATAGGGATCCTTGGCCGTCGGGACGACCTCGCGCGCGCGCTGGAAGATGGCCTCGCGCAGCAGCCTGCCGCGCGCCACGCTTTCCTGGAGGCTGAGGCGCGCGAGCGTGGCGATGTGGTACCACGACAGGGCCATCACGGTGAGGACGACGAGGGAGGTCACACCAGCAACCTGCCGACTTTTGATCGACATGGGCCGATGCATCGGGTCATCGGGGAATCCGGCTATCGGGTCAGTGGCCCGATGGCCCGATTCCTCAATTACCCGACGCGCCTCCCGCTTCTTTCATCCGATTGAGCTTGTTGTGAAGCGTCTTCAAGCTGATGCCAAGGACCTCGGCGGCCCGCGTCTTGTTGTTGTGCATGTGATCCAGCGTCAGCAGGATCAACCGCCGTTCGGCCTCGTCCACCGTCGTCCCCGGCGTGAGCGTCACGGTCGGGAGCGTTTCCTCGCCGCGCGTGACGAGGAGCGGCGGAAGGTTCCTGACGCCGATGAACTCGGTGTCGGTGAGGATGGTCGCGCGTTCGATCACGTTGCGCAGCTCCCGGATGTTTCCGGGCCACGGATACTGCTCGAGGATCTGCATCGCCTCCTGGTCCACGCCGCGGACCGCCCGCTCGTTGGTGGCGTTGAACTCGTTCAGGAACCGCTGGATGAGGAGGGGGACGTCCTCGCGCCGATCGCGCAACGGCGGGATCTCGATGGCAAAGACGTTCAACCGGTAATACAAATCCTCGCGGAGCCTGCCGTTCCGCACCGCCTCGGTGGGGTTCTGGTTCGTCGCGGCGATGACGCGGACGTCCACCGTCTGCTCCTGCCGGCCGCCCAGGCGCCGGAAGCTCCGCTCCTGCAGCACGCGCAACAGCTTGACCTGTGTGGCGGGCTGCATCTCGGCGATCTCGTCGAGGAAGAGCGTGCCGCGGTGCGCCAGCTCGAAGACGCCGATCCGGCGATCGTGCGCGCCGGTGAACGCCCCTTTTTCATGTCCGAAAATCTCGCTCTCGAGGAGCGTCTCGGGAATCGCCGCGCAGTTGATCGCCACAAACGGGAACGACGTGCGCGGGCTCAACACGTGGATCGTCTGGGCGACGAGCTCCTACCCGGTACCCGACTCCCCCCAGATGAGCACGGACGCATTGGTCGGCGCAGCCTGTTCGACCACCCGATAAATGGCCCTGATACTGGGGCTGTTGCCGATGATGCGCCCGAAGCTGCCCTGCTCCCGGAGCTGACGGCGCAGGTGCTTGACCTCGCGCAATGTCTCCTGGCGCTCGACGGCCTTCTGCAGCAGGATGCGCAGCCGGGACGGATCGACCGGCTTGCTCAGATAGTCGTAGGCCCCGTCCTTGATCGCCTCGACCGCCGACTCCACTGTCCCCTGCGCGGTGAGAAGGATGAGCGTGAGATCGGACAGCTGATCCTTCAAGGCGCGGAGCAGCTCGAGCCCGCCCATCCGCGGCATCACCAGGTCAGAGACGATGATCGCGGGACGGAAGGAGGTGACCTTCTCCATCGCCTCTTCGCCATTGGCGGCTTCTTCGGTGTGGAAACCCCACGCCCCGACGAGCTCGGTGAGCCCCACGCGGGTCGCCGGATCGTCCTCGACGATCAGGACACGCTCGGCAACTACGGCCTTGTCGCTGGAACCGGTCTCGACCACACGCTCATTCTCTGTCGGCGTAGACACTCTTTGAAGTCTAACACTGTAATTTTTACAGCGCAGCTGAGCTACAAGCCCGGCTTTACTCGGTTTTTGCGCGCGGTACGCCCGTTGCAGTCCATGAAGTATCGAGGACAAGCAAAATGAAAAGATTAATGGCGTTCGCCTGCGGCCTGGCACTCACCGGCGCGTGCTCGGGAGCCCCGGTTGCACAAGGTTCGAATCAACTGGCGTCGTCGGGCCAGCCCGCTGAAGCGGCTGCTCCCGGCAAGCCCGTGTCGACGACGGGGCCGGAGAGTGGAGGGGCGCCGGCGAGCGCGTCCGTAACGACGTCGACGAACCCGATCAAAAAGCTATTTGGCGGCGGACCGGAGTACCGGGAGGTCACCCTGCCGGCCGGCACGGTACTGCCGGTGGATCTCGAAACGTCGGTCGGCAGCGACACGAGCCGCGTCGAGCAGGCGGTGTCGGGACGGCTGCGCCGCGGCGTGACGTTCGAGGGAGCCGAAGTGCTGCCCAGGGGGACCGCGGTCAGCGGCCACGTGACGGCCGTCGACCGTCCGGGCAAGGTGCAGGGGCGCGCGAGGATCGCGCTGCGGTTCACGCAGCTCGACACGCCCGGCGCGGGCACCACGAGGATGAGCACGGCGACGATCTCGCGGCTCGCGCCCGCGACCAAGAAAAAGGACGCGATCAAGGTCCTGGCCCCGGCTGCCGCCGGAGCCGTCATCGGCCGGATCGCCGGCGGCAAGAGCGGCGCGGGCAAGGGCGCGGTCATCGGCGGCGGCGCCGGTGCGGGCTACGTGCTCGCGACGCGCGGCGAGGACGTGCGCCTCGGCGCGGGGGCGGATCTCGCGGTGAAGCTGACCGCCCCGCTCACACTGCGCGTGCCGATCTCCAAGTAGGCTTTGGGCTTTGGGCTTTAGGCTTTAGGTGGCTTTGGGATCCGACCTTCCTAAAGCCCAAAGCCTAAAGCCTAAAGCCTAGTAAGATCGCCCCGTGGATCCGGCCGCGCCGACAACCGAACCACCGATCGGCGCGGCGCGCGGCATCCTTCCCATCGAGCGCGCGGCCGCCGCGCTCGAAGTCATCCTCTGTTCCGGCGTCCCCACCCAGATCGTCATCATCACCATCCTCACCACGTTCGGGATGAAAGTTCGGCTCGCCGACGGAGGGCTGTCACCCCCGTTCGTGTTCACCCTGACGCTGCTGGACACGTTGCTGCTCGTCGGGCTGGTCGTGTTCTTCATGCGCGCGCACCGCGAGCCGGTGACGGAGCTGTTCGGCTGGCGTCCGAAGGGGCGCGAGTTTCTCTTCGGCCTCGCCCTGATCCCGGCCTCCTTCGTCGTCGTCATCTCGGTCCTCCTCGTCGTCCAGCTCGTGATGCCGTCGCTGCGCAACGTGCCGCACAATCCGCTGCAGGATCTGGTGCGGAACCGGTGGGACGCGGTGACCTTCGCGCTCGTGGTGATGATCGCCGGCGGGGTGCGGGAGGAGATCCAGCGCGGGTTCGTGCTGCGCCGCTTCGAGCAGTATCTCGGCGGCGGCGCGGCGGGACTCCTGATCTTCAGCGCGGTGTTCGGACTGGGGCACCTGGAGCAGGGCTACGACGTGGCGCTGGCCACCGCGATCCTGGGGGCGTTCTGGGGGGCCATCTACCTGCGCCGCCGCTCCATCCTCGGCCCGATGGTCAGTCACGCGGGGTTCAATCTCGCGCAGGTGGTGAAGTTCCTGACGGTCGGTGGCTGAGGCGCGCGACGCGCGCCGCGAGGGGCGCGTCCGGTAAGATAGCGCGACCCGTGCCGGATGTGCCGCCCCTCGCACCTCGCACTTCGCACTTCGCGATGACACGCCGCCAGTGGATCCTCCTCATCTGCCTGTTCCTGCTGTCTCTTCCCGCCGTCACGCCCCGGATCTATTCGTCCGACGAGATCCAGTACTTCGCGTACCTGCGGTCGGCGTGGTTCGACCACGACCTGTCGTTCGAGAACGAGTACCAGTACTTCTACGACCGCGGGATCTCGAGGTCCGACGGGTTCCACGAGACGTTCCTCGAGCGCACGACCGCCACGGGACGGCGGATCAATTTCGGCACGATCGGGTGCGCGATTCTGTGGTCGCCGTTCTACCTGGCCGGGGATCTGGTGGCCCGCGCGACCGGCGCCCCGGTGGATGGCTTTTCGCAGCCCTACGTCGCCGCGGTGGCCTACGGATCCGCCGTGTACGGGTTCCTCGCGATCGTACTCGCCGTGCTCTGCGCGGCCCGCCTGGGGTTCAACGGCTTCCGCGCGGCGCTGGTGGTCTGGCTGGGCACCCCGCTCCTCTTCTATATGTATGTCGCGCCCCCCTTCTCGCACGCCTGTTCGGCGTTCGCGGTGGCGCTCTTCACCTATACCTGGCTGACGGTGCGAGACGACTGGTCGGTGCGCGGTCTCGTCGCGCTCGGCGCCGCCGGCGCCGTGATGGCGATGATCAGGGAGCAGGACGTCTTCTTCGTGGCTGGCCCGGCTCTCGACTGGATACTGACCGCGCGCAAATGGCACATGCCGAATGCCGCACGGCACGTGGCTGCCGCGGTCGCGGGGTGCCTGGCGTTCCTCGTCGTGTTCCTGCCGCAGGCGGCGGCCTACGTAATCCTCAACGGTCGTCTCGGGCCCCATGCGTCCGTGGGGCACAAGATGAACTGGAGCGCGCCGCATGCGCTGCAGGTGCTCTTCTCGCCGGAGCACGGGCTGCTGGTCTGGACGCCATTGGCGCTGCTCGCACTCGGCGGGCTCGCCCTGTCGGGGAAGCGATCCCTGACGGTCTGCCTGCTGCTGATGGTCGTGCTCCAGATCTACATCGGGGGCAGCGTCGAATCATGGACGGTGGCGGGGGCGTTCGGCCAGCGGCGGTTCATCGCGCTCACGACCGCGATGGTGATCGGGTACGGGGCGGCCGAGTCGCGGGTTCGCATGTCCTCCGGGCAGGTGCGGCGGCTGTTTGCGTTGGTCAGCGTGATCGCGGTGTACTGGAACCTCGCGCTGATCGCGGAGTTCTCGGTCGGGCTGATGGACCGCCAGCGGCTCGAGCCGCGCAAGAACGCGTTCGATGCCTTCGTCACGCTGCCACGCCAGGCGCCATCCCTGATTTACCGGTACCTCTTCGATCGAGGGTCCTTCTACAAAAATGGTTCCTGAACGGCGTACGCACCACTCACAAAGGTCACGCAGATCACTAAGATCACCGGTGATGGTCGTTGTGAAACGTGGGATTTCGTGATCCTGGTGATGAGCCGTCGGGCGTAAGACCGTGCGAATCCTGTACCTGGCTGACATCCGCTTCCCGCTGGAGCGCGCGAACGGCATCCAGTCGATGGAAACATGCCACGCGCTGGCGGCGCGCGGGCACGCGGTGACGCTGGTGGTGCGGCCGGACTCGCACACGCCGGCGCGCGACCCGTTTGCGTTCTACGGCCTGCCGCGGATCCCGGGTCTGCAGATCGAGGTGGCGCCGATCACCGGACCGGCGGCGTCGCGCCGGGTCGGGTACGTGACCTTCGGCATCGGCCGCGCGATGGGACGCACGCGGCAGGATCTCGTCTTCACGCGCGATCTCGGGCTGGCGTCGCTCCTGCTCCGCCTGCCCGGCGCCCTGCGCGCGCCCGTCGTCTACGAGGCGCATGGAATCGCCGCGGACGTCGCCGCCGCGCTGCCGGGGCTGCTCACCGGCGCACCGGCGGCCTCGGCGGCGAAGCTGCGGCGGCTGGCGCGCCGCGACGCGCACGTCTGGAGCGTTGCCGACGGGTATGTCACGATCACGGACGGACTCGCGCGGGCGTTGCGCGGCCGTTTCGGCGATCGGCCGCGGATCGCGGTGGTGCCCGACGGCGCGCGGGCCAGCGACATCGCGGGGACGTCAGCGGGCGCGCACGCCGTCCTGGGGCCCCCGCGCGAGCGCGGCGGCGCGGCAGGCGACCCTCCGCCGTTTACGATCGGCTACGCGGGGCATCTCTATCCATGGAAGGGGGTCGACCTCGTCATCGAGGCGGTGTCGGCGCTGCCGGATACCCGGGGATTGATCATCGGAGGCCATGAGAAGGAACCGGATCTGGCGCGCGTGAAGGCGTTCGCGGCGGCGCTGGACTGCTCATTGCGCGTGACGTTCACGGGACCGATTCCGCCGGCGGACGTCGCGGCGCGTCTGCGCGAGGCAGACGTGCTGGCCCTGCCGAACCCCGCGTCCGCGATCTCGACCCTGTTCACGTCCCCGTTGAAGCTGTTCGAGTACATGGCCTCGGGACGCCCGATCGTGGCGAGCGACCTGCCGTCGCTGCGCGAAGTGCTCCGGGACGGCGAGAACGCGCTGCTCGTCGAGCCGGGGAACCCGCAGGCACTGACGGCCGGGATCGTGCGGATCAAGACGCATGCGGCGCTCGGCGAGCGTCTTGCACGCCAGGCGAGGGAGGACGCCCGGCAGTTCACCTGGGAACGCCGCGCCGAGCGGCTCGAGGCGCTGTTTGCCGGCATCGTGGGGCCCGCGTGATTTCCGGGCGCCTGCTCGCCCTGGTCCGCTGCCCCGCATGCCATGGCCGTCTCGCGGGCGAGCCGTCCGCACTCACCTGCCAGTCCTGCGGCAGGCAGTACGGCGGCCCGTCGAAGGACTTTCTCGATCTGCGCCCGCACGAAACCTTCGACGAGCGGACGAAGTACCTCGACGAAGCGCTGCACGCCGACGCGCGGCACGAGCGCGTCTCGCCGCCGCTGCTCGGGTCGAAGATCCGCAACGACATGCTCCGCGAGTTCCTCGCACCCGTCCCCTCCGATGTCATCGTCGATCTCGGCTGCGGGAGCGGACGCGCGCTGCTGTGGAACCGCGACTGGCGCGCACAAGCGGTCGGGATCGAC
>JANOJK010000460.1:0-1945 GCA_031408165.1 Acidobacteriota bacterium
TGCAAACGTAGTGGTCCCCGAAGTCGGCGAATCGATCGTCGACGCGCGGGTCGCGAAGTGGCTGAAGAAGGAAGGCGACTCCGTCAATGCGGGCGACGCCCTCGTCGAGCTCGAAACCGACAAGATCGATCTCGAGGTGGCTGCCGCGCAGGCGGGCGTCCTCGGCAAGATCACGCAGGGTGACGGGTCCGACGTGAAGGTCGGCGACGTGATTGGCGTGATCGAGGACGCCTCCGCCGCAGACCCGGGCGCAGCTTCGGCCGACAAGGGCACGAAGACAGAAACGCCGACAGCCGGCGCTCCGGCAGTGCAGACGACCCCGGCCGACGTGTCCGCCGAATCCTCGGCGACGGCGGTCACCTCCCCTGACCCGACGGCGCCCAAGGAGAAGACCCGTGCGACTCCGGCGGCGCGCAACGCCGCGCAGCGGAACGAGGTCGATCTCAAACACGTGCGCGGCAGCGGCGACGCCGGACGCGTCATGAAGCGCGACGTCGAGGCCGCCTCCGCCGGGGCCACCGCGCCCAAGGCCGGCTCCGCCGCCCCGGCGAAGCCTGCCGTCCTGGCGAAGGCGGAGAAGAAGCCGGCGACGCCGGTGGGCGAGGATCGCGGCCGGCCAGTGGGCGATCGCGCCGAGCCGGGCGAAGGGGTCCCCGCGGAGCAGCTCCAGGCGAGAACGGCCCCCGGCGGGAGAGAAGAAGAACGTGTCCGCATGTCGAAGCGGCGCGCCACGATTGCACGGCGGCTGCTCGAAGCGCAGAGCACCGCCGCGA
This sequence comes from Acidobacteriota bacterium, assembly GCA_031408165.1. Lineage (GTDB taxonomy): Bacteria > Acidobacteriota > Vicinamibacteria > Vicinamibacterales > 2-12-FULL-66-21 > JAICSD01. The sequence continues at coordinate 774 of JANOJK010000460.1, forward strand.
TGCTGACGACCTTCAACGAGGTCGACATGACCGGCGTCATGGCGGTGCGCGAGCGCCACAAGCAGGGGTTCAAGGAGCGGTTCGGCGTGAACCTGGGCCTCACCTCGTTTTTCGTCAAGGCCGCGGTCGGCGCCCTGCGCGACTTCCCCCGGATCAACGCAGAGATCCAGGGGGACGAAATGGTGCTGAAGCACTACTACGATATCGGCGTCGCGGTCGGCGCGAAGGAAGGGCTCGTCGTCCCCGTCCTGCGCGACGCCGACCGCATGTCGTTCGCGCAGATCGAGAAGACGGTGCGCGAGTTCGCGAAGGCGGCCGAGGACGGCACACTGTCGCTTGCGGACATCAAGGGGGGCACCTTCACGATCACCAACGGCGGCGTGTTCGGCTCGCTCCTCAGCACGCCGATCCTCAACCCGCCCCAGGTCGGGATCCTGGGGCTCCATTCGATCAAGGATCGCGCCGTGGCGATCGACAAGCAGGTGGTCATCCGGCCGATGATGTACACCGCGCTCACCTACGACCATCGCATCGTCGACGGCTCCGAGGCGGTGCAGTTCCTGGTGCGCGTCAAGCAGCTCGTCGAAGATCCGGGAGCGCTGCTGCTCGAATAGGCGGGAGAGGTCATGTCCGAAGCGTCACGTCTCATCGATCAGTTCAACCGGGCGCACGACGGTGACCCGTGGCACGGCTCGCCGCTCAAAGCGATCGTAACGGGCGTGACGGCCGGGCAGGCCGGCATCGAGCCCCCCAACGGTGCGCACTCGATCTGGGCGCTCGTTCTCCACATCACCAGCTGGCGGAACGAGGCCGCCGAGCGCGCCACCGGCAAGCCGGCGGGGGAGCCGGCGGCGGGCGACTGGCCGGAGGTCGGCGACCCGACGCCCCTGCGGTGGGCAGCGGCCCTCGTCGCGCTCGATGCAGCGCACGCGAACCTCGTCAGGGTCGTCCGCGGCATGTCGGACGAGCACCTGATGAAGTCGACGAGCGATCCCAGAAACCCGCCCCTCGGCACCGGCGCCAGCTACTACGAGCTTCTCCACGGCATCGTCCAGCACGACGCGTACCACGCGGGGCAGATCGCGGTGATCAAGAAGGTTCTGGGGTTCTAGCCCGCCGGTACTGCACACGGCCCGCGATAACATAGCCCCGGTGGCAACCTACACAGCCAA
>JANOJK010000513.1:0-1653 GCA_031408165.1 Acidobacteriota bacterium
CTTGATGGAGCGATCGCCGCTCTTGAGGTTCTGTTTGTAGCGCGCCTCGACGGCGCTGACCTGCTGCTTCGTAGGGTTGAACATGACCGGCAGCACTTTGGGTCTCGTCGGGGCGCCGTCAGCGAGTGCGGCAAGGCGGTCGGCATCAGCCGCGTCGGTCAGTAGCACGTCCACGCGACCGGACGTCAGCGTGTGCGCGAGCGCCCGCTCGTCCTCGACGATGGCCACCTGATGTCCGGCTTGCTTCAAGTCCGACAGCAGCCGCGGATCCCGCAAGGCCTTGCCAGACTCCCGCTGGGGGAGAGCGACCACGACGACCGACGCGGGATAGATCGCCGCGTACGCCTGGCGGAATTTTGCCCCCTTGCCATTCAACAGGAACTTGTCGCCGCACGCGTGGATCCGGTTGCCATCCCATTGCAGGATCACGGCGGCGGTCAACAGCATCACGGTGCGGAGTCGCATGGTCTCCTCCTGAACCGAAATAGTCTCGCGGGTCCGGGCGGCAAGTCGCGTACGAAATCCGGGGTTTTCGTGGGATTTCGGGCGTTGCCGAAGAGACGATACCGGCGAAGCCGGCCCGTGTCAAAAGCCGAAGAACCGTCTGAATCGCCCCCAGGGACTCAGCGAGGCGTCGAAGCCATCGAGAAGCCAGATGTCCGACGTCACCCGGATGATTGACGTGACGAAGGTCGAGGCCGCCACGCGGGCGAATCCCCTGACCGGTTGGGCACTTACGGGCAGCGGCATCACGTTCGGTCCAAGGACCCGCTCGACGCCGGTTCGGACGTCAACCGACGTGAATGTCAGGTGCTTCAGGTCGTCGCTCTGCCGGATGCCAAACAAGCGGCCGCCGTCCTCGGTCCATTCGAACGCCATCCACGATTCTTCGGCGAGCAGCTTGACGGACTGCCCATCAGGGGAGACGAGCGACAGACCCTGCGACGCGTTGAACGCAATCCAGTCGTTGGTCGGCGCCCACTTGACGGGTGAGTACGGCACGATGTCGCGGGCGAGCGTGACCGGCGGCGACTGCGCGCCGACCCGCATCTTTCCCAGCGACCACAGTCCCCCGGTTCCCGCCGAATCGGTCGAAAACGCGATCCACACGCCGTCGGGCGACCAGCTCGGCATGTCCTGCTCCCCCTGGCCCGGTGTGAGCTGGACGGGCGCGCCGCCGGCAACTGGCGAGATCCAGATGCGCCCGTTCTCGGCGCCGCGATGATAGGCGAGGCGCTGACCATCGGGAGAAAACGCGGCGGAGCGCAGGATGTTCGTGCGGCCACCTGCAAAGTCTCCGAACGTGACCAGCGAGCGCTCCAGCTCGCCGTTGGGTCCGCTGAGCCAGATCTCCTCCCTGCCCGAGCGATCCGTCGTCAACGCCATCTTCCGGATAGATGACGACCACGCGGGATCCAGCTCGTTCCTCGTCGATGCGAGCACGGCTCGCGGCGTGGGATCGGCAACCGAGATTCGATACACGTCCAGGTCCGCTTCCTGCAGCGACATCGCCAGCCGCGTGCCGTCAGGCGACACGGCCGGATCGCTCTCGATACCTCCGCTGGGCACGATCAACCGTGCGTCCGTTCGCTCGGTGTCCATCAGCCACAGGTGCAGGCCCGGTAGAGGGGACATCACCGCCCCGACGATGTG
>JANOJK010000533.1:0-4066 GCA_031408165.1 Acidobacteriota bacterium
CGCGAACGATTCCGGGTCCGGACCGCTGCGCAGGATCCGCGCGACGGTCAGGCCGCGCAGGTCGACGATCCCGATCCCATCCGCCTTGCGGTCGGCGGGCGGGAGCTTCGACTCGTCGACGCCGGGGCCGGCGATGGGCGAGCCCGACAAGGCGACGAGCAGGTGCTGGCCGTCGGCGACGAGGCTGATGCCCCGCGGCCGCTTTCCGACGGCAAGCGTGTCCACGAGCCGGCCCGCCACCGGGTCGACGATCGCCACGCGTCCGCCGGGCTCGTCCGATACGTACACGCGCGGACCCGACGCGGATGGGGTCGCGGCGGGTGATTGCGTGGAGGGGGTTTCAGAAGAGGAACGTCCGCCGCAGCCAGGGGCCGCCGCGAACGCGAGACACGTGCCGAGCAAAAAAAGGCTGCGCCTGACCATCGCGCCGATTCTAACGCGCCGCGCGCTCCCGCGACTGCCGGAGCGCTTCGAGCGCCGCGCCGCGCGCGCCCGCCGAGTCGCCGTCCGGCATCAGTTCCAGCCGAACCTGCTGTTCCTCGCGCTGGACCGGCAGCGCGGCACGCACTTCGCTCACGAACCAGTCCCTGAATCCCGCCGACGCTTCGAGCGCGCCGCCGCCGATCAGGAAGGCGTCCGGGTCGAAGAGGTTGACCATCTGATCCACGAACAGGGCCAGCGCGCGGGCCTGCACCCGGAAGATGTCACGACTCATGAGGTCGCCCGCGTCGGCGAGGCCGCGCACGCGGACGGCGGCCGTCGCCGGGTTGACCTCCGCCAGCGGGTGGCCCGGGTAGCGCACCAGGAAATACGGCAACAGCGTGCGGCGGATCGCTGTGAGGGAACAGAGCGATTCCAGGTCGCCGACGCGCCCGCAGTTGCACGGCGGCTGCAGCCCCGCGAGGCCGGGAATGGTGTCGCACGGAATGAGCACGTGCCCGACCTCGCCCGCGAACCCGTTGCGCCCGCTCAGCAGGCGGCCGTTGACAACGATGCCCCCGCCGGTGCCGGTGCCGATGATGACGGAGATGCTCGAGCCCCGTTCTTCGGTTCCAAACAGCGCCGTGTGCCCCCACACGGCGGCGGCGTTCCCGTCGTTCAAATAAAAGACGGGCCGCCGCAGCTGCAGCTCCAGCCCGCCTCGCAGATCGAAGCCGGCCCACCCGGTGTGCGCGAAGTTGGTCGAGCCCTGCGCGCTCAGGACCCCGTCGGCGCTCGCCGGCCCCGGCGTGTCAAGACCAACGGCGACAATGTCCTCCACGCGGACGCCCGCGCGGACGGCGGCGTCCGCGAGCCCCTTTCCGATCTGCTGAAGGCTGACCGACGGGCCCTCGGTTACGAGCGCGGGGCACTCGCACAACCCGTCGATCAGAAATCGGCCACTCGCGCCGTCGAGCAGCGTGTAGTTGACGGCGGTCCCGCCCAGATCGATCCCGGCTACGAGTCCCATACCGGCGCTACGACGAACCGAGCACGCGTCTGCAGTACTCGACGCATTTGCGGACTTCGGCGACGGCGTCCGACCCCTCGGGGATGTCGTATTCGAGCTCCACCGACCCGGGGATTTTCCACTTGTTCTTCTTCACGAGCTGGAGGATCTCCCTGATGGGCGTCTCGCCCGTGCCCCACGGCAGGTTGAGCGCGCAATGCTCCGGCGTCGTCCGATCCTTCAGGTGAAAGCTCGAGATCCGATCGTGGTGCTTCTCCAGGAACTGCATCGAGGTGCCGCCGATGTTGCCGGCCGCCACCCAGTGCCCGAAGTCCACGTTCGCCATGTTGCCCTTCGACAGGGCGAACGCCTGGTCGAACGCGGTCATGCTTCCCTGCAGGTGCGTGTGGTACGCCGCGTAGATCTTCCTCTTCGCGGCGAAGTCGCCCAGCCTCTTCAGCTGCGCGGCATCGGTCGGGAGTTCGAGCGTGGTGTGCGTGCACCCGAGCGCTTCGGCCACGTTGAAGATGTACTCGTACTCCTCGTCGGACATGTTCGTGCTGAGTTGCTTCCACGCGTAGATGTTGACGCCGGCGTCGTTGTACATCTTGCGCAGCTTCTTGAACGCGTCCATCGAGACCGACGTCCGCCACGCCTTCAGCTTCGCGGCGGCCTCCTGCTGCGCCGCCTGCTGTTCCGGCGTCATCTCCCCGCGGCCGCGGCCGCCACCGCCGGTTCGGCCGCCTGCCGGCGCCGCCCCCGCCGGCGGAATGGCATTGCACGGCTGACCCTTCCACGACGAGGTGAACGCCACGGGTGCGGCGTCAGCGGCCCCCTCTCCCCGCCGCCCACCGCCGGCGCCCCGGCCGGGCCCGCCGCCGCGTCCGCTCGACGGCGCGCCGGCGAAGGATTCCACCGGCCCGCCCATCAGCTCGATCCCGCTGAGGCCGGAATCGACGACGTACTTCAGCGTCGCGTCCGCGCTCTGATCCGGCATGCTGCGGAAGCTGTAGGTGATGGCGCCGATCTGGACGCCGTCAATCAGCGAGTTGGGCTTCGCCTGCGCGAACGCGCCAAAGACGGATTCCGCGCGTCCGAGGACGACGGTGGCCGGCACGCCGGCCAGCGCGAGCTTCCCGAATTCCCGCCTGGTGAAAGACATGTGATGCGCTCCTCAATCTAGGTCAGCGATTTCAGTTCCCAGCCCTTGCGGAAGACGGGGCGGACGTACTTGTTGGCCTCGCGGTTGTTCGAGAATTCCATCTTCTTCGCGTCCCACAGCAGCTTGCCGGGCACGCGTGCCGCGATCGCCCCGAGGACCATCCACTCGGTATAAGGACCGGCGACCGAGAAGTTCGAGCACGCGGGATCCCCACCCTTGCACGCGCGGACCCAGTCGCGCTGATGGCCCGGCGACCGGGTCAGGATCCGTGGCGGCAGCTTGTACTCGGCCCACCGCGATCCGGGCAGCAGACCGACGCTCTCCCCCCGCCCGCCGGTGCCCAGGAACCCTTTCGAACCCACGAACACGGTATTATAGCCGCTGCCTTGCGGTTGCCCGGCGCCGCGACCGCGGCCCCCCGCGGCTCCCGGCGCGCCCGCCTCCGCGCCCTGCCCCCGCCCTTCTGCGCCCGCAACACCACCCCGACCACGCGCGCCCCCTCGTCCCTCGGCCGCCCCGCTCTCGATCTGGGGTCCGGTGCCCGGAATGGCGCGCATCTGTTCGACCGTCATCCCGTCGGGCGTGTAGAGTTCCGCCGTGTCCGACCAGTACACGGCCACCGGCGGCATGTTCTCGCGCGCGGCGAACTCCCACTTGAGCGACACGCCGCCGCGCGGGAAGGTGTAGGGACTCTGGCCTTCGCCGAGCTTGAGACACTCGACGCTCGTCGGGCTTCCCAGGCGCAGCGCGAGATTCGCCGGCCCGAGCTGGTGGATGCCCCAGTCGCCGATCAGGCTGCTGCCGAAATCGTAGAAGCCCCGCCAGTTGAACGGCAGGTAGAACCCGAACTGATTGTTCGGGTACTCCTTGCGATACGCCTCGTCGCCCGACGTAAAGGGGCGCATCTGCGCGCCGCCGAGCCACAGGTCCCAGTCGAGCGTGTCGGGTATCTTCTCCTGCGCGGGGACGGCCGGCATCCCCTGCGGCCAGCTCGAACGCCCGCGGAACGAATGCACTTCGGTGACGTCGCCGATCTCGCCCGACCAGAGGATCTCCGCGGCGACGCGCGTGGCGTCGTGCGAGTAGCCCTGGTTGCCCATCTGCGTCGCCACCTTGTACTTCGCGGCGGCGTCGGCCAGCAGGCGCGACTCCCACGGCGTGCGCGTGAGCGGCTTCTCGACGTAGACATGCTTGCCGCGCTGCATCGCCGCGAGCGCGACCGTCGCGTGCATGTGATCCGGGATGATCACGGTGACGGCGTCGATGCCCTTCTCCTTGTCGAGCATCTGGCGGAAGTCCTTGTACTTCGTCGCTTTCGGCCAGCGCGTGAACCCGTCGGCGGCGCGCGCCCAGTCCACGTCGGCCAGCGCGACGATGTTCTCGGAGTCCAGCGAGCCGAGCACGCCCGTGGCGCGGCCACCGGCGCCGACGCCGGCGATGCTCATCTTTTCGTTCGGCGACTGGTAGCCGAGGAA
>JANOJK010000535.1:0-2049 GCA_031408165.1 Acidobacteriota bacterium
TGCTTGGTTTTCTCGCGCCCGGGGTCGAAGAGTACCTGTTTCCGCTCGAGGTCCGCCCCGCGCTCGGCATCGCCGCCCAGGCCGGCGTCGTCGCGTACATGTTCCTCGTCGGGCTGGAGTTCGATACCGCGCTCCTGAAACAGCGCGCCGCGGCGATCCTCGTGACGTCGCAGGCGAGCATGGCGGTGCCGTTCCTGCTCGGCTGCGGGCTCGGCGCGCTGCTGTACGACGGGCTGGCGCCCGACGGCGTGTCGCGGACGATGTTCTCGCTCTTCATGGGGGTGGCGATGTCGATCACCGCGTTCCCCGTGCTCGCGCGCATCCTGACCGACCGCGGCCTCACGCGGACCGAGCTGGGCGTGGCGGCAATGACGTGCGCGGCGATCAACGACATCATGGCCTGGTGCCTGCTGGCGCTCGTCGTCGGCTCCACCCGCGCGATGTCCGGCGGCAGCGCGCCGGGCGAGCTCGTGATCGCGTTCGCGGCGGGCGTGATGATTCCCCACCAGAGTGCGTTCGCCGTGGCCGTGACCCGGTGGTTGAAGGGAATCGTGATCGTCGTGCTGCTGCCGGCGTTCTTCGCGCTGACCGGGCTCCGCACGCAGATCGCGCTCGTCTCGTCCTGGCACGACGCGATGCTGTGCCTGCTCATCATCGCGGCCGCGGCGGCGGGGAAGTTCGGCGGGGCCGCCTTCGCGGGGCGGTTGATGGGGATGCCGTGGCGCTTCGCGGCGCAGCTCGGCGCCCTGATGAACACGCGTGGACTGATGGAGCTCGTCGTGCTGAACGTCGGCCTGGACGCGGGACTCATCGGCCCGGCGCTCTTCACGATGATGGTGGTGATGGCGCTCGTCACGACCGCGATGACGGCGCCACTACTGGACTGGCTCCGGCGCTCGTAGCGCTTCGGAGAGACTCGCCGCAGCTGTGGCGGACGCGGTCAGGCCTGCATCAGTCGCTCCAGATCGCGGCGAGGATCAACAGCACTCCGAACGTCGCGGCGACGCCGGCGCCCACCCCGATGGCAATCTGCTTCCCGACCGACGAGTTCGCCGTGTCCAGCGTCACCCGCGTGACATCGGACAGCGGGATGTCGACGGGCGGTTCGGCCACGCGCGTGTTCTTCTGGATGACGATCGTGTCGGGCGTGGCCTTCATCAGCGTGCCGCGCAGCGACTCGCCGTTGGTCCGCTCCACGCGCACCCTGCTGCCCGGGGGCAGCCGCTGCACGTACTCGCCGAGGACGGCGCGATCCTGGACGTTCGGCGCCGCCGGCGCCTGCGTCACGCGCGGTCCGGACGCGGACGCGCATCCCGTCGCCGCCATCACCGCCGCCAGCCCGATTGCCGTCAGTTGCCTGAACATGCCCGCTCCTTGTTCACTCCGCACTTGGCACCTCGCACCCCTCGCCACTTAGAAGTCGACTCCAAAACCCAGCCGGAGCAACACCTCGTCCAGTCCCTTCCGGTACATGAACCGCGTGTCGGCCGTGAAGAACGCCCGCCTCGTCATGTAGGCCTTCAGGCCGGCCTCGGCGAACGGCCGCGCGATGGTCCGGTGCTCGGGCCCCTCGGTCCGCGCCGGCTCGATCTGCCGCGACGTGCGCGTGACGCTGTCGAAGCCGAAGACCGGCTGATACTCCTCGCTCGTCGTCTCGCGCGCGATGTCCACGCCCGCGCCGACGTGCGGATGGAACCACTGGTTCCGGAAGAACTGATACTGCTGGGCGACGGCCACGCTCTGCCGGCGCACCGAGATGCGCGACGACCGGCCGGTGGTCAGGCCGTTGACCACGAACTGATCGAAGCGGTACTGGCGCCCCTCGGTGCCCGCGCCGACGTCGATCTGGGTCTTCAGATGGTCGGTCCAGTACCAGCCCGCGCCCGCCCCTCCGTAGAAGATGCCGTTCAACCAGTTGTCGTAGTTCTGCGGGGGCGGTTGTTCCTTGTGCAGATTCTGCCATCCGATGACGAAGCGGGCGTCTCCCCGGTTGAGCACTTTAGGAGGCTCCTGGGCGGTGGCGACGGCGGCCCCGGCAAGCCAGGCCAC
>JANOJK010000562.1:0-1775 GCA_031408165.1 Acidobacteriota bacterium
TTCGCCTGGAGTGTCCTCGGCGCCAACGACTACCGCGTCGTCAAGAACCGCTTCCACGACGTCAACGAGCCGACCGAGCCGCAGTGGTCGTTCTCGCTGTTCAAGACCACGAGGGTGACGGAGACCAAGAGCCTGCAGGTAAGGCTGGAGGCCTTCAACGTCTTCAACACGCGGGTCTACGGCGGACCGAATACGGACCCGAGGAACGCCAACTTCGGCATCGTGGACACCGCGAGCCAGGTGAACTTCCCGCGCACCCTGCAGCTCGGGCTCAGACTCCAGTTCTAGAAAGCGTGCAAACATCCAGGAGGCCGGATCCATCGGGGCCCGGCCTCCTGGTCACCGTTCACACCCGCCGCACGCAACCCCCATTACACGATTCCCCCCTTACAGCTTCATTGCGGTCATGAGAATCGGCTTCGCCCACGGCGGCGCTTGCGCCAGATCGCACGCTGTGACGATTCGCCCGGCCACCATGTGGAGCACCAGCGTCGGCTCGGGCATCACGTCTTCCCCGGGATCGGATTCCTGACTGTTGTCGTAGACGCGCAGCTCCGTCAGCCGCGGCAGCAACCGCAGGAGATTCAGCCGGCTTCGGTCGTAGCGTTCATGGATCTTCCGGGCCGGAATATCGTGGCCGCCCCTGCTGACGCGGCGCCGGACCCGGGCGATGTGGCGCTCCACGGTGTCGAGGGCCACGTACCAGACCCGGACGCCGAGTCCCGCGGACAGAGCCTCCTCGAGGCGCGCGGTGATGGTGTCGCCGCCGAGCGTCGTTTCGAAGGCGAAGGTCAATCGTTCCGTGATGGCACGTTCGAGCAGACGCTGGCCGTGATGCCAGGCGGCGGCGCTTGCTTCGTCGAGCCCGATTGCGGGATTGGCCGAGTGGATCCGGCGGGCGGCCTCGTCAGGATTGAAGTAGTCGCTGCCGCTCTCCCGGAAACGCGCGCCGCCGATACTGCTCTTGCCCGCACCGTTGGTGCCCGCGAGCACGTAGATGCACGGCGCATCAGCCACGCTTGCGGGCGGCCGTCACAGCCGCCCGGCCGAGCTGCTTCGGCGAGGCTCCGAACGCGGCCTTCATCCCGGCGCGGCTCGCCGGCCGCTGCATGCCCGCGAGCAACGCGTCGAACTCGCCACTGAGCCTGTCGAGCTGAGCCGCTCCGGCGCCCTTCAGCCGGTTGTATTCCTGAAAGGAGATCAGGACGGCCCTGGGCGCATCATGCCTGGTGATGACGACCGCACCCCCCTGCAGCACCGTGTCCAACGCGCGCCCGAACTCGTTCTTGGCCGCGGTCGCGGTCATGGATGTGACGCGCGCGGGCGCCGTCTTCGCTGTGGCCATCGAAGCACCTCCAAGCCATTATAGCTAATATAGATAAAAGAGCCAATACGGGCCTTCGGAGAGTAATTGGGAATCGGGAATCGGGTACCTCCGTGGTCATTCCTGTGTCCGCCCAAAACACGAATCGGGTAACCGGCGAGGCCGATTACCCGATTACCTGACTATTCAGTTACCCAATTACCCGATTCTGCTACGTGAGCTTGAACCCGGTTCGGTACTCGCGGCGCAGCAGGTCGTTGGCGAGCGGCGAGTTCGTCACGCGCATGTTCTCCGCGTCGTAGTAGATCTTCGACCGCGCGCGGAGGGAGACGACGCCGAGGAGCATGACCTCGACGAGGCGCGCCGCGTAGTCAAACGGGCACGAGGCCTGGGTCGTGCCCTTCGCGGCATCGACCCAGTTCATCTCGTGGGTGGTCTGGATGCGGGTGAT
>JANOJK010000686.1:0-5646 GCA_031408165.1 Acidobacteriota bacterium
TGTGGACGCTGGTGCTGCAAGCGGCCGCGCTGGTGCACCTGTCTGAACGCAAGGGGCGGCTCGCCGTTCGACTGCTGGCCGGGCTGCTCGCGACGGCGGCCGTGGCCATGCTGGTGCACGCGGATGCCGGCGCCGTGGGCGCGACTGCGACCCTCGTGTCCGCCGCCGCCCTCCTGGCGCTCCGCACCCGTGCGATGGCACCCGCCTCGGCGGATGCCGACGCCTCCGACCTCCTGGGATCGAGCCAGGTCTACGGCGCGGATCTGAGCGAGAGTCCGGGCAGCATCCTGGTCCCCGTCCGCAATCCCCACCTGCTGGCGCACCTCGCGGCGGCGTTGAGCACACCGCGAGCACCCGAGGTCGTGGTCATGTCAGTCCGCCTGATCGGCGGCGATGCGATTTTCGACGCCGAGGCGGCGCAGCCGACGGCCGCGGAGCGCCTGTTGTTCTCGCGGGTGCTGGCGATGGCCGAGCGGTACTCGCGGCCGGTGCGCCTCGTGATCGTGCCTGCGCGCGACATCTTCGACGCGGTGATGTCCACCGTCATCCGGCTTCGCGCGTCGGAGGTTTACGTTGGTGAATCGGCCACCATCTCGGCGGACGCGCAGGCGCGGCTGCTCGGCGAAGCATGGGAGCGGGCCGCCACGCCCGACCTGCAGGTTCGCCTCGCGATCTTCCACCGCACCGGCCGGTCGGACACCTACCATCTCGGTCCGCACGCACCTGAGCTGAGCACGCGCGACTACGACCTGATCCATCGCATCTGGCTCGACGCCGTCAAGAGCGTCGGTCCTCATCTCCACCATCACGACATCGTCCGGGCGGCATTGACGACAATGGCTGAACAATTGAACGGCCCCAACCGCGACGAGGCCCTGCAGGCGATCCGGGCCGTCGCCCGTCCTGCAGACGAGCTCGCGGCCCTCCTGCGATCCCGGGACTACTCGCGGCTCCGCGACATGGTCCGCAACCGTCCGCCGAGCGACCTCGCGGCGCTGCTCGCGGAGCTGAGCCTCGACGACCAGGCGATCGTCTTTCGCCTGCTCCCGCGGAAGGACGCGGCGGCGACGTTCGAGTATCTCGAGGGGGACGCGCGGGAAGCGCTGCTGAAGACCCTTTCCAAGGAAGAGATCGCGGCCCTGCTGAACGAGATGGCGCCCGACGACCGCACCATGTTCCTCGAGGAGCTGCCCGCGACGGTGACCCGCGAGATGCTGGCGCTTCTGACGCCGGAGGAGCGCGCCGTCGCGGTGACCCTGCTCGGCTACCCCGAGAAGTCCGTCGGCCGCTTGATGACGCCCGACTACGTCGCGGTTCGCGAGGACTGGACGATCCAGCAGGTCCTCGACTACGTGCGCGCGCACGGCCGGGACAGCGAGACCCTGAACGTCATCTACGTCGTCGACGGCCAGGGCTGCCTCATCGACGATATCCGGATCCGCGAGATCCTCCTGACCGATCCCGCCCGGCGCGTCGGCGAGATCATGGACCGGCGTTCGGTCGCCTTGAAGGCCACCGACGATCAGCAGACCGCGGTGGCCGAGTTCCGCCGGCACGACCGATCCGCGCTGCCCGTCACCGACACGGCTGGCATGCTGATCGGGATCGTGACCGTCGACGACGTCCTGGACGTGGTGGAGAGCGAGGCCACGAGGGACATCCAGCGCATCGGCGGCTCGGAGGCGCTCGACGAGCCCTACATGCAGATCGGGTTCGCCAGGATGATCAAGAAGCGCGGCGGCTGGCTCACGGCCCTGTTTCTCGGGGAAATGCTCACCGCAACGGCGATGGGCTTCTTCGAAGCGGAGATCGCCAAAGCCGTCGTGCTCGCGCTGTTCGTGCCGCTCATCATTTCCAGCGGCGGCAACTCGGGGTCGCAGGCATCGACGCTCGTCATCCGCGCGCTCGCGCTCGGCGAGCTGAAGCTGCGCGACTGGTGGCGCGTGATGCGCCGCGAAGTCGCGGCGGGTCTCGCGCTCGGCGCGATCCTGGGCGCCATCGGGTTCCTGCGGATTTCCGTCTGGTCCACCTTCTCCGATGTGTACGGGCCGCACTGGCTGCTCGTGGCCGTGACCGTATCGCTGGCGCTGCTGGGGATCGTGCTGTGGGGCACACTGGTGGGTTCGCTGCTCCCGTTCGGCCTGCGGCGGCTGGGCTTCGATCCGGCGACGTCGTCCGCGCCGTTCGTGGCGACGCTCGTGGACGTGACCGGCCTGGTCATCTATTTCTCCGTGGCGATCGTGTTGCTGCGGGGCACGCTGTTGTGACACCGGGTACGCCGGCGCGATTGTGACTCCTATAGCGGAACGACCTGGACCGCGGCGTCCTTCACTTCTTCCAGGAAGCGATTCAACGTGGAGCCCTTCATCAGGATTTCGACCCGACTGCGCGAGCTCTGGCCGAAAATCACGTGGGTGATGCCTTCCCGCTGGGCGAACGCAACCAGTCCGTCCGCCGGGCGATCCGCCGTGACCCGCACGATCGTGGCCCCAAGGCTTTCTGCGAGGGCGATATTTCGCTCGAGCTGCTCGCGGTCGGGCGGTTTGATGCGGGCCGGCAGCTCGGCCGGGGTGACGACGTAGACGGCGAACCACCGCCCCCCCAGCCGTGAGGCGATGCGCGCGCCGGCGCGGATGACGCGCGGGGAGCTGGCGCTCGAGCTCATGCAGACCATGACACGCTCGGGAATGAGACCGGGCTCCAGCCCTTCCCGCTGTCGGTACGACGCGGCCTTCTCACCGATCTCGTCCGCGACGGCGCGAAGTGCCAGCTCGCGCAGTGTCGACAGGTTGCCTTCGCGGAAGAAGTTGCTCAGCGCCTGTTCAATCTTCTCGGGCCTGTAGATCTTCCCCTGCCGCAGCCTGCTGCGCAGCTCGTCGACCGTGACGTCGACGTTGATGACCTCGTCGGCCCGGTCCACGAACGTGTCCGGCACGGTTTCGCGGACACGGACGCCGGTCATCCGGCTCACGAGGTCGTTGAGCGTTTCAAGGTGCTGGATATTGACCGCGGTCATGACGCTGATGCCCGCGTCGAGGAGCTCCATCACGTCCTGGTAGCGCTTCGCGTGCCGGCTGCCCGGCGCGTTGGTGTGCGCCAGTTCGTCCACGACGCACAACTGAGGTTTCCGTCTCAAAACCGCGTCCAGATCCATCTCTTCGATCTCGACGTTCTTGTGTGGCAGCCGCTGGCGGGGAATCACTTCCAGCCCCGGTAGCTGTGCCTCCGTCTCCGCGCGGCCGTACGCTTCTGCGAAGCCGACGACGACGTCGATGCCCCGCTCCTTGAGCGCCCGGGCGTCCTTCAGCATCGAGTAGGTCTTCCCCACACCGGGCGCCGCACCGATGTAGATGCGCAGCCGCGCGCGATCCTGCTCCTTGAGCTTCTCGAGTAGTTGGTCCGCGGAGGGGCGCGTGCGCTCGCTCATCGGGCTCCCGCAAACGTCATTCCTGCGTGTGAGCAGTCCACGACTGGCATCGTTGCACACCGGATCCGTGTGAGGGATCGCCGCAACGAACTTTTTATGACTTTCTGCGCCGTGCGTTGGGGCCGGCCTTACGATCTTTTTATGGCTTTCCAAGACCGTTTCTACGCGGCGGCCTCTATCGTTGCTTCTGGGATGACGAACTTGCTACCGCCCGAAGCGCAGTCCACGGCACCCTCTGGGCGCATCGCGAACACGCTCGCCAACCGTGCTGACCTGGGTTACGTCCCCGGACGGTCCCGGTCAGACAGCGGGATGGCAATCGCGGTCATGCTTTTCCTGCTGACCCTGCTCGTCTGGCTGTTCGGCGCGCGCGAGGCCGGGGCGCAATCGGCGCCGCTCGAGCCCGAGCGGACGCCCGCCACCAGCGACGACACGATCTGGTCGAACGTCAAGTTCGGCGCGACGTTCGAAGGCGGCTACCAGTACAACTGGAACAAACCGCCGGACCGCGTCATCGCACTGCGCGCGTACGACACGCGCAGCAACTCCTTCAGCATCCAGCAGGCCGCGCTCGTGATCGACGCGGCCCCCGACGTGGAGAAAGGCCGGCGCGGCGGCATGCGGATCGACTTGCAGTTCGGCCAGGCCACCGAAGCATTGCAAGGCAGCGCGGCGAACGAACCCCGTCCGGACGCGTACCGCTATCTCTGGCAGGCGTATGGGACCTATGTCTTCCCTGTGGGCCGCGGCCTCCAGGTGGACTTCGGCAAGTTCGCCTCGAACCTCGGCTACGAGACGAACTACGCGAAGGACAACTTCAACTTCTCGCGCGCCTACCTCTTCACTCTCCTGCCCTCCTACCACATGGGTGTGCGGACCACGCTGCCCGTGTCGGACGCGGTCACGGTCATGTACATGCTGACCAACGGGATTCAGCAGACGGAGGACTTCAACAACTTCAAGTCCAGCCACGTCAGCGCCATCATCAAGCCCGTGAGCGCATTCACGTGGATCACCAGTTATTACGCCGGGCAGGAGCAGGCCGATGGCGGCGGGCCCGACGGTCCGAACGGCTGGTTCCGGATATTCGATACCAACGGCACCCTCACCGCCACGCCGGCACTCACGCTGGGCTTTGATCTCACCCGGGTCTCGAACCAGGTGAACGCGGGCGACGCGTCGCTGAAGACATTCGGCGCGGGAGCTTATCTCCGTTATCAAACGACGACGGCGAGTGCCGTGGCACTGCGATACGAATGGATGAATGACGATGGACTGTTCGGCGGAATCGCGCAGACGCTTCAGGAAGCGACGCTGACGTCCGAGTACAAGTTCTCGGACGGCTTCCTGGCGCGCGCCGAGTTCCGGCGCGACTTCTCCGACCAGCCATTCTTTCCGACCCGCGGCGCCGCGCGCGGGCACCAGAACACGGCGCTCGTCGGCCTGGTGTGGTGGATCGGCAACAAGACGGGCAGTTGGTAAGGGAGACTCATGGACCTGGTCTACATCGGAGCGACGCTCCTGTTTTTCGCCGCGGCCGCCGCGTACGTCGCGGGCTGCGATCGGCTGGTCCCCTTCGCCAAGGCTTCGGGGTCCAAGACGGGAGGCAGGTCGTGAGCTTCGACCACATCATTGGTCTCATCGTGACGCTGGGTCTGCTCGTCTACCTGACCTACGCGTTACTGAAACCCGAGAAGTTCTGACATGACCGCGAACGGCTGGCTGCAAATCGGCGTGTTTCTCCTGGCGATCCTGGCCGTCACGCCGGTGCTGGGCGCGTTCATGACGCGCGTGTTCAATCGCGAGCGGACCTGGCTCGACCCGGTGCTGCGACCCCTGGAGCGGCTCATCTACCGGCTCACCGGCGTGGACGAGACGCGCGAGATGCGCTGGACGCAGTACGCGACGGCGATGCTGTTCTTCAGCGTCGTTTCGATGCTCCTGCTCTACCTGCTGCAGCGCATGCAGCACATCCTGCCCTGGAATCCGCAAGGGTTCGCCGCCGTGCCGCCGGCCCTGGCCTTCAACACGGCCGCGTCCTTCACCAGCAACACCAACTGGCAGGCGTATTCCGGCGAATCGACGATGAGCTATCTCACCCAGATGGCCGGGCTCGCGTACCACAACTTTGTTTCGGCGGCGACCGGGCTCGCGCTCGCAGTGGCCTTCATCCGCGGGATCGCGCAGCGCGAAAAAGACACGCTGGGCAATTTCTGGGT
>JANOJK010000721.1:0-4036 GCA_031408165.1 Acidobacteriota bacterium
GGGAGCGGCGGGATCGCCAGCTTGTTGTTGCGGGGGTGGAAGTCCGCGAGCGGCGTGCCGCCCGGGAACGGGACCGGCGCGTCGTTGAACAGGATCACGAACTGGCCGGGCGTCATCTTCGAGAAATCGACGATGACGTCGGCGCGTTCGGCCGGCGCGAGCACCAGCGGCGCTTTCGCGGTCCCGACCAGCGCGCCCTGCGGCGCCACGGTTGGGTCGAAGAACCCGCCCTCGGCGCCAATCTGCTGCATGATCGGCCCCGCCCCCTTGCCCGGCTCGGCGCTGTCCGGGAACACCGTCCCGGCCGACATCACCAACTGCAGGCTGAGGAAGCGGGTGTTGCACGCGTTCAGCAGCCGGAGGCGATAGCGGCGCGGTTCCACTTCGACAAACGGGAACGCGGTTCCGTTCACGAGCATGGTGTCTCCCCAGAACTCCGCGACGAGCGAGGGGCTCGGTACGGGCGGGGCTCCCGGCGGCGGCATCAGCAGGAAGAACTGCTGATCGTAGACGCTCGGGTACCAGAGCTGGCCCGGTCGCGCGGGGTCGAACACTTTGTCCTGGAACACCAGCGGGATCTGCTGCGAGGGCAGCGCACCGGAGTTGACGAGAATCGGCTCGACCGCCGGATCCGTCAGCAGATAGGCGGTGGCGATTCCCGCGTACGCGTTCAGGCGCGTGATGCCGACCGCGTGGTCGTGGTACCACATCAGCCGCGCGCTCTGATCATTCGGGTACCAGTAGTCGCTGGTCAGGGCGCCGGTGGTGTCGGGCAGCCACCGATGGTACGACGCGCCGACGTTCACCGGAAGCGCCGCGCCGGTGTCGCCCGGGCCGAACCAGTGCCACGGCCCGCCGTCGCTCGGCCACGGCACGTGGCCCCCGTGCAGGTGGACGGCCATCCGGTTGTGCATCGCCATCGTGCCGGCGTCAACGCCAGGGGCGGTCCCGTCCACGGGAAGGATATGCGACGGCGGCAACTCGTTCTTGAACCGGATCCGCACGGGCCTGTTGCGCTGCGCGACGATGGCGCCACCGAGGTGGCGCTGGCCGCCCAGTTGCGCCGTGTTGGAGTACCCCCACAGTGTCGTAGGCGGCAGACTCGGATGCAGTTGATCCGTGAACTGGCGCGCCGAGATCTCGTAGTAGTCGTAACCGGCGGACGCCCCGGGTCCGGTGGTCACCGGAACGGCAGCCGCCATCTGGCCCAGCCCTCGAAGCGGGGCGATGAATTTCCGCATTCCCGGTGATTGCGCGAAAGCGGCATGGACGCGCTGCTGCCATGGCACGAGCGTCGCAGCGCCTGCCATCGCGGTGAGTTTGACGAAGTCTCGCCTTTTCATAGCGGGGAGCCTCACGCATCTCTGTATGACCGAGACCGTCGCCGAGATGCGGGGCGACCGCCGATAATCGAAACAAGGGTCTCCGCCGACGGTCGCTCGCACCCCTCCGAGACATGGCGGACGACGCCATTTCAGGGAGCTTGCCGCGGCGACGTGCCGCGCGCGGAAAGGTTTGAAGTGCGTGACGGGGGAGATCCGTCGGCCCCCGGCGGGTCGCATTCGCAATGGAAATGCCACGATTCGGACAGCGCGCGGACTCATCCGTATCCTCTGACGGGGCTGCAAATTGCAAGGAAGTCCGCGATTACGGATCCGGGCAGCGGTTGGCGATTTTCCGGCAGAACGGGGCAAATCACCTGCGGAAAATCGGAAGACCGACGGCGGTTCGGCGAGGTCGCGCCGCGAAGTACGATCACGCGATCAGCTGGTAGAATCGCCCGCATGAAAACGTTCTTCGGGCGCGTGTGCTGCGCGCTGGTCTCGCTCGCCCTGCTCAACGCCGCACCGGCGTGGGCGCAGAAGCGCCCGCTCTCGACCGCCGACGTCTACAATCTCAAGGACGTCCGCGATCCCCAGCGCTCCCCCGACGGCAAGTGGGTCGCCTACGTCGTCTCGCGCGCGATCAAGGACACCGACAAGAACGACACCGACATCTGGATGGCCAGCTGGGACGGCACGCAGGAGATCCAGCTCACCTCCTCGCCCGACGGCGAGTCGCAGCCGCGCTGGAGCCCCGACAACAAGTACCTCTCGTTTGTGTCCTCGCGCCAGGGCGCCAAGGACGGGCAGCTCTGGCTGATGAACCGTGCCGGCGGCGAGGCCGTCAAGTTCAGCGACGTGAAGGGGGGCGTCTCCGAGTACGCCTGGGCGCCAGATGCCAGGCGCATCGTGCTGGTCGTGGGGGAGCCCGACCCGCGCGACCCGAAGGAGGATGACAAAGAAGCGGCGGACAAGAAGAAAACCGTCCCGCCCATCGTGATCGACCGGTACCAGTTCAAGCAGGACATCGATGGATACCTCCGCAACGCGCGGAAGCACCTGTATCTGTTCGACGTCGCGACGAAGAAGGCCGAGGCCCTCACGACCGGGACCCTCTACGACGAGTCGTCGCCCGCGTGGTCACCCGACGGCTCGCGGATAGCCTTCGTCAGCAAGCGCGGCGACGGCGACATCGATCGCCACGACAACACCGACGTGTGGGTCATCGAGCCGAAGGCGGGGGCGCAGCCGCGCCAGGTCACGACCTCCCCGGCCTCTGATGACGGTCCCCTCTCGTGGAGTCCTGACGGCCGGCAGATCGCGTACCTGGCGGGCGAAGAGCTGAAGTACTCCGCGTACAACCAGAACAGGATCGCCGTGATTCCCGCCTCCGGCGGGCAGCCGCGCGTCCTCGCGGAGTCTCTCGATCGCCCGGTCCGGGCGCCGCAGTGGTCGAAGGACGGCTCGTCGCTCACGTTCGTCGTGGTGGACGACCGCTCGCAGTACCCCGCGCGCGTGTCGTTGAACGGCCCTGGCTCGCCGAAGCCGGCAGGCGAAGGCGGCGGCCGCGTCGAGCGTCTCCTGACCGCGAAGAGTGTCGTCGGGAGCCTGTCCGCGGGCGCGGGCGACGGCGGGTTCGCGGTCCTCGCCGCGACCGACACCGAGCCGCCGGAAGTGGCGGCGCTCGACAACGGCCGACTGCGTCGGCTGTCACACCAGAACGACGAGTGGCTCGCGAAGGTGCTCCTCGGGACGACCGAGGAGTTCACGTCGATCAGCAAGGACGGCACCGAGGTCCACGGTCTGATCGTGAAGCCGTCCACCTACCGGCAGGGACAGAAGTACCCGACGCTGCTGCGCATCCACGGCGGACCGAACGGGCAGGACGAGCACGCGTTCAGCTTCGAGCGCGAGTGGTTCGCGGCAAACGGTTACGTGGTCGTGGCGGTGAATTACCGCGGCAGCAACGGGCGGGGGAGCGCGTTCCAGAAAGCGATCTTCGCCGACTGGGGCGGCAAGGAAGTCGTCGACCTGCTGGGCGCAATGGATCACGTGCAGAAGATTGGCCTCGCCGACCCCGACCGCCTCGGCATCGGCGGCTGGAGCTACGGCGGCATCCTGACCGACTACACCATTGCCACCGACGGCCGCTTCAAGGCGGCGACGAGCGGCGCCGGCAGCGCCCTGCAGCTCTCGATGTACGGCGTCGACCAGTACATCACCCAGTACGAGCAGGAGATCGGGCCTCCCTGGAAGGCACCGGATCTCTGGATCAAGATCTCGTATCCCTTCTTCCACGCGGACCGGATCAAGACCCCGACGCTGTTTCTCGGAGGCGAGAAGGACTTCAACGTGCCGCTGTCCGGCGGGGAGCAGATGTACCAGGCGCTCAAGAGCCTCGGCGTCGACACACAACTCGTGATCTACCCCGGACAGTTCCACGGGATCACGACGCCGACCTACAAGATCGATCGCCTTCAGCGCTACCTGGACTGGTATGACAAGTATCTGAAACCCGGCGCGAAGGTCACGACGGCCTCAGTCCGTTAGCAGGGGCCGCATCGGGCGCGCGTACGGCGAACCGCAACCAGCCCAACTATCCTTGCGTCTCGTCCATGTTCGCCCCGATCCGATCCTGGGCGATCTTGACCTCGTCGTTCGGCATCCCCTGGTCGTCCAGGCCAGGGGCGTTGTCGTTTTTCTGCTGGCCACGT
>JANOJK010000743.1:0-4278 GCA_031408165.1 Acidobacteriota bacterium
GTCGCATGTGACCGGAGCGGAGATGGCGGTGCGAACACAGGGTGATCCGATCGCGCGACTGCCGGCTATCCGGGAGGCCGCATTTCGGGCGGCGTCCGTGAACACAAGTAGTTGGGCGGACATGAGTCACGCGCGCAGCGGGAGGAAGGACATCCATGACGCGCTTTGAAGTATTGCTGGTGATAGCGCTTCTCCTGGTGACGCTGGCGGGCCTTGGCCTTCGCTGGCTCTGGCGCCAGTGGGGCCTCCGGCAACTGACGCTTATCAAGAAAGCGATGGTGGTGGTTGTGTTCCTAGGATGCCTACTAGCGCTCTCGCTGGCCGGCGCAGCGTTCTGGGGCCTCTGGCTCGAGCGACCCAAGCCCGTTACGACGGACGACCTTCGCATTCTGGAGAAGGCAGATGCGCTCTTGAAGGACGAATCCGGCTGGAACCGCAACGATGACCGAGCGTGTGATGACGACAGGGCCACAGGCAAGTTTAGTCTCTTCTGCGCGCTGGAGACAGCCTGTACCGAAGTGCTGGGGGAGTACGATCATCGGAGGGCCGCGCTACGGGAAGTCCGGGTCGTCGTCGAGGAGGCAACCCAGCAAAGGAGGTTCGAGCATCGACTGATGGACTTCAACAATCTGCCGGAGACACGTTTTGACGACGTCAAGCAAGTGCTACGGACGTCGGCACAGCGAGTAGCGGCTCGGCTGAAGCAACCGCAGCCGTGATGCCGCCCAACAAGCGGTTGGAGCGGACCGCTGGAAAGCGCGGCCGCTCAACCGCAGACCTTTAGTCGCGAAAAATGCCGCAGTGTTCACCCACCGGCTCGCCCGCACCGAAGACCGCCCCAATCAGCTGGAAGTGATTCGTCAGTCCTGCCCCGCTGGACTATGCGGCTCGTCGGAGCCCCTGGAGTTGGCTTAGCCAGCTCACCATCTGGTTCCAACTGGTGAAAACAGGGTCCACTGGGCTCACTCCTCGATGGTTTCCCGGTAACGGTTTACAGACCCTCTCACTCGAACCCAAACGGAATATCGAACCGCCTGAGGACTCGGTCCTGCGGTATCGGAGAACCTCTTCGACGTCCTCGACGACTCCTCTCCTACTTCGCCGCGCGCTTGAACACGAGCGGTCGCGAGATCGGCCCCTGCGTCCAGGTCCCGGCGAGCTCGCCGCCTTTCAGTTCGCCGTCGAACGCGCCAGAGATCGTCGAAAGGATCAGTTTCAAGCGGGCATTTTCCTGCGTGATCGTGGAAATGGGGATCTCCACGTTGTTTTGATCGAGGCTGACGAGCACGCCCGTCGCACCGGCGGATCCATTCGCGAGGGTCAGCCGCAGGCGAAGCGTCGTGCCGTTCACGTCCAGAGTGCCCTCCCATGTTCCCTCGAAGTCCTTTGTCACCGGTGTACTCTTCTGCGGGACCTCGAACTTCGGCTCCCCCTTCCACGCTAGCGACAGCGGCAAGGATCCGCCGCCCTGCGTGAAGGTGCCGCTGATCGTCTTCCCGTCATCTGACAGCGCTCCAGAGAATCGGGGATCCCCCGGCGCACTCTTGATAGCGAACGTGACGGCCTGGCTCTTCACCGTCACCTCGGCGAGTGGCAAACCCTTCGTGCCCTGCTGAGGAACCGAGATCGTGCCGTACCACTCGGCCCCCTTTCGTGCGAGATTGATCTCCATCTCGAGTCCCGGCCCAGCCGGCAACGTTCCGATCCACTGGCCGGAGGGCGGTGGCGCGGCCTGCCGCGCGTGGACGGCCGAGGAGGGGAGTAACAACACAAGGCCGAGGAGCGCAGATCTTGGGGTCATCGTGTCCCTTTCAGCTTCGTGAATGCACCGAACCTCAGGAGTCGCGTGCGTAAGAGGACTCCGCAGTCGCGTCAGTAATGGATCGGCGACCCTCCGGGAAAGTCGGTGCGAATGCGGCCGCGCACGACCCGCGTGTCGTTGGTGACTCCACCACGGCCGAGCGCCAAGCCGTTCGAACCGGCCTCGCGGAGCGAGGCGGGAATCGGGAAGCCTTGATAGCCGGACGGGGCCAGGAACACGGTGGTTTGCTTGCCATCCCAGCTGTAGATCGCGTTGCCGGGTACGTCGGAGAAGAGCAGGTGTCCATCCTCGCCGCCCACCCACACAGGACCTTCGGTCCAGATGTAGCCGGTCGCGATGACGTCGACGCCGCCTTCCAGTGGATTGGCGACGCCGGGAAAAGACACGGGCGTGGCCGGCGTCTGTGCCGCTGACGACGCGCTCCACAGACTTCCGGCACCAAGAACCAGCGAACTGCCCGCCGCATGCAGGAAGGACCGTCGATCTCTCTCCATCCGCCTACCTCTCAGAGGTTGTCCGCGAGTATAGCGGATGAACTGCCGTTTCAACGGGGCACTCTCGACCCAGGGGAAATCGACATGCGGCGTTGGACGATACGCGTTGTGGTTGGTCTATGTAGCCTTATTGTCGTCACTGCGCTTCGCAGGTGCGACGTACCAGTGGCGTGCGACTCGAAAAGACTTGGCGGAGACTCCGCCTCCTGGCATCAGGTTGGGGTGGCCGGCCTCGCACCGCCGCGACGCGACGCGCTGAGGCGTAGTCGTCCAGACGCACGAGTCCGCGTCGCACGCGGTTCCGATCGAGGGAAGACGCGAATCAGCGTCGTTGGTGTTGCCGCTCTGGTGGGCGCGAAGCAAGGTAGGGCGCGCTCCAGGCATTCACGCCGCTCGTCGAAGGCCGTCGATCTGCCGGAGCCACCCGTCCAGCTGGTTCCAACACACGAAAATGCGGCTCACTAACACGATCCCGTCCGGGAAGAACAGCTGCTGAAGCCGCTGCTTTTGATCCGCCGAGGCCTGCACCCAGAGGTCCGCGGCGCGAGGCAGAACGCGCTCTGCGAACGCCAGAACGCCCTCCACGTCGACTTCCTCGATGGCCTCGGCGTGGCGGTCGATCTGCGCGAGCGTTAGCTCCTCGCGCAGCCTGTCGCGCTGCCGTTCGTCGCTCGTCTGGTCGATGCTCTGGGCATACAGGAACGCTTCGTCCAGGCGATCGAGCTTCTGCTGGATCGCTTTGACGCGTCGCTCGACATCCGCCGCCCGGTCGCGGACGGCGCCGAGCGCAGCTCCAGAATCGAACGCGTGATGGCCGCCCTTCGCTTGCGCGAACAACAGAACTACGCGCGCGCCGGCAGCGCGCACAATCTGATGTCTCAAGCGCAAGGCGTCCGGGACGTGAGCGACCCTCCGGGCCGCGGTGCGGACCGAGAGGCAGGTCGTGGAGGGGGGTCGCTCACGTCCCGACTGCATCCAACAACGGCAATCGCGCGCGGCTCAGACCGCCGCACGCGAAAGGGAAACGCCTACCACGCATGATGCGCAAGTTCCAATCGCACGTTCGGATAGCGGCCGTTCGAGGGCGCGGTGGCGATACCGTTTGGACTGCGAATCGCTCTCAGCCGGGCGAACGGCAGAAGGAGGACCATGCCCTGAGGGTTCCTCTCCCCCTTCCTCCCTCAGCAGCATCGTCACAAGGAGTCCGGCGAACTTCCGAGGTCGGTGTCGTACGGCTGACCAGGGCGAAGAGAGATCGGCGCTGTTCCCCCGTCGCCGCCGGGAAGGAGCACCAATGCATTTACCGGATCGGTTGCGCCTCGAAGATGAGGCCATCCTGGTTGCTGACGAAGGCAAAACCACACGGGTCGGTTTTGTCCTTGATCATGAACCAGTAACCCTGGGGCGTCAGGTCCAGCGTTAGCGTCCAACCGGGCATCAAATCCTCTCCTGGCGTGAAATTCAGCGTCTTCACGAACTCGGCGGCATTGGGTTTGGCAGCATATGCGGAGTTTGGCAGCTCAATTTGGCGCAGGTATGTTTTCGTCGCGCTCCCCGGCTGGTTGGCTTGCAGATTGTTGACCGTTCGGGTAGCGGTCAACGCCGCCGTTCGCCGCGCCATCTGCTGAGCAGTTGGACTGGCACCTGCGACGCACTGCTGCGCGGCCGCCGGACTGGCTTGCAAGCTTGCCACCGCGAAGGTCACAAGCGCGAACTGTTTCAGGATCATTAGTCTTATCCGAGGGGCTCCGCCCCTCGGACTCCCCGACACGCTCTCTCGCGCGCCGCTTCACCGGCGCGCTCCGTTCGCGTCGACGGTGTAGGAGGCAGTCGCCGATGCGAAGTCGAAATCTCGCCTGGCGTTCAACCGCACCGTCGTCCTCTGCTACCGTATTCGCCTTGAACACCGGAACTACGCGCCGGCCGCTGCCGATGCTGGTCTCCTGAGTCCCGAGCTGGCGG
>JANOJK010000766.1:0-15528 GCA_031408165.1 Acidobacteriota bacterium
CGTGTCCTGCACCATGCGCTCCGAGCTGAAGTGCTCGCGGACGCGCGCCAGTCCCGCCGCCCCCATCGCGCGGCGCGCCGGCTCGTCGGTGAGCAGCTTCACGATCGCCGCCGCCATCGCGTCGTGATCCCGCGGCGGCACCAGGAGACCGGTCTGCCCGTCCCTCACGACTTCAGGGATCCCTCCCGCGGTGGTGGCGACCACGGGTTTCCCGCAGGCCATCGCGTCCAGCAGCGACGTACCGAGCCCCTCGGTCACGGAACTCATCACGAAGATGGCGAACGCTTTGTGGACCGACAGCACGTCGGGGCGGAAGCCCACGAGGAAGACGTGCTTTTCGAGCTGGTGGTCCTTGATCTGACGCGTCAGCGACTCCCGCAGCTCCCCCTCGCCCGCGACGACGAAGCGCGCGTCCGGCACCTGCTTGAGGACGAGAGCCGCGGCTTCGATCAAGTGGCGCTGGCCCTTGTGGGGCACCAGCGCGGCGACGTTCCCGACGATTGGCGCCTGGTGCGGGAGCCAGAGCTCCGCGTGCAGGTTCGCCGCCGGCGCCGCCTCGACGTGTCCGAGATCGATCCCTTCGTTGACCGTGAACGCGCGCGCCGCGGGCACGCCGTCCGCGACGATCATCCGCCGGATCGCCTCCGACGCGCAGATGAAGCAGTCCACCTGCCGGTACTTCCAGCGCGACAGCGCGTTCCCCTTCATGTGGAAGTCGACGCGGCGCGCCGCCACGAGCGGGGGCTTGTCGATCTGCGTGCCCATCGACAGCGCGAGCGCCGCCATGGCGACGCCGTGAGGGTCGTGCGCGTGAATGACGTCCGGGCGCAGCTGCCTGACGAGCCGCGACAGCCGCCACGCGGCGTTGAGATCCATCTCCGTCCGCGGCGCCAGGGGCACGAGATCGAGCCCCTCCTTCGCGCGCTGCCGCAACTCGCCGGCCCCGTGCGCGACGAGCATCGACCGGTGCCCGAGCCCCCGCAGGCCGAGCACCGTCAGCAGCACCTGGTTCTGGCCGCCGCGCCAGGTCCGGGCGGTGTCGATGTGGAGGGAGAACATGGCTATCGATTGTCCGGGGATCGAGG
This sequence comes from Acidobacteriota bacterium, assembly GCA_031408165.1. Taxonomy (GTDB): domain Bacteria; phylum Acidobacteriota; class Vicinamibacteria; order Vicinamibacterales; family 2-12-FULL-66-21; genus JAICSD01. The sequence goes on from JANOJK010000766.1 coordinate 1,086, forward strand.
GCCGAGGACCGGCGGCCGGGGTTCTGCCGCGACGCCGCCATCGTCCGTCGTACCTCGGTCCCTGGTCCTCGATCCGCGGTCCTCGGTCGCCGGTCCCCGAGACAGGTGCCACGCCTTCGCCAGCTTCAGGAACACATAGTACGAATTCAACACCGACACGATGAACCCCACGCCCCCGTCACGGAGGCCTCCCCTGAGCACGTAGTTGCGGAAGAACGCGAACGGCGGGTGCAGTGCCACGGCGGCGAGCGACGGGCGCCGGCCCTCGGCCTGCAGTTGTTCGGCGGCCAGCGTCGTGTAGCGGTCGATCGTCGCGAGGTGGTGGCTGAGATCTCGGTAGGGATAGTGCTGCAGGTCGTGGGTCAGCAGGCCGGGCTTCCCGGTCAGGCGCACGGACTCGTGGACGCGGCGTCCGTTCCACTCCCCGGCGCGCCGGTCGTACAGCCGCAGCTGAAGATCGGGGTACCAGTCGGTGCCGCGAATCCACCGGCCGAGATAATGGGAGATCCGCGGCATGCGGAAGCCGCGCGCCGGCGGTTCGGAGGCGAGCAGCGCGCGAATCTCGGCCGCGAGCTCCGGGGTCACGCGCTCGTCGGCGTCGAGCGACAGGATCCAGTCGTGCGACGCGAGCGAGGCCGCGTAGTTCTTCTGCGCGCTGAACCCCGCCCACGGCCGGACCTCGACCCTGGGCGTGTGCCGCCGCGCGATCGCGGCGGTATCGTCGGCGCTCTCGGCGTCGACCACCACGATCTCGTCCGCCCAGCCGACCGACGCGAGCGCCGCCTCGAGATTCGCCGATTCGTTCCGGGTGATGACCGTCACGGTCAACTTCGGCACCGCCGTCAGTGTACCACCCGCGGGTCCGCCCTCTACAGGCCGGCCTCCTGTAGCAGGTTGTCGAAAACGTGACAGGCAGGGCCACGATGTGCGCCGTGGCCGGCACGAAAAACCTGCACTTCACGGCCACTCTGCAAACGGTGGCCTCCCTCCCGACTCCCCGGGTCCGCAGTGAATGTTGAATGGTGAATGCTGAATGCTGAACGCCGTGGCCGGCACGAAAAACCTGCACTTCACGGCCACTCTGCAAACGGTGGCCTCCCTCCCGACTCCCGTGGGCCGGGTGTGAAACCACTGGTAACCACCTGACGAGTCGGGAGCGTTACCGCAGCGGCGCGATCTGGACGGCTTCGAAATCGACGAGTGCCTGGTTGTAGTCGATCGTGGCGTTCAACTCGGCCTGCTTGGCGCGGGCGAGGTCGCGTTGGGCCTGCACGAGCTCGAACGTGGTGGCGAGGCCGACCGTGAAGCGCTTCTCGTCGGCGGCGAGGCGCTCCTCGGCGAACTCGCGCGCCTTCCGCGTCGCCTCGACCCGCTTGAGGTTGGTGTTCACCCGGCGCGCGGCATCGCGAACGGCCTGCGTGACCGCGAGCTCCAGGTTCGCCAGCGTCGTCTGTTCCTGCTGCTTCTGCAGACGGCCCTGCGCGTAGGCGGCGTCGGCGCTGCTGGTCCCGATCGGATACGAGACGTTGATGGCCAGGCTCCACGTCTTGAAGTCGTTGGCGAACACGTCCCGGAGCGCCTGACCGAAGCTCCGGTTGATCGACGAGATGCGATCCTGATCGAGCTGCGTGCCGGCGATTCCCGTCAGGCCGTACCGCGCATTCACGTCGATCGCGGGCAGCTTCTGGTTGGCAGCGAACTTCAGGTTCAGGTCCGTCACCTCCATCCCCTTCTTGAATTCGAGCAGATCGGTGCGGTTGGCGAGCGCGTTCTTGATGGCCCCCTCGAGGTCAATCGTCCGCTGCGCGAGGACTGGCTGCTCGCTCGGCGCGAAACGCGCCGTCCAGAAGTCGGGCTGCACCGGGTTCAACACGAGGCTGCGCAGCTGATCCTGGGCGGCCTCGATGGCGGACTGCGCGATGATCACGTTTTCTTCGTTGCTCGCGACCTCCGCTTTCGCGGCCACGATATCGATCGGCGCCATCGTCCCGACCTCGACGCGCGTCTCGTTGTTCTTCAGCGACTGCCGCGACAGCGCGAGCGACCCTTCCGCGACCTCGAGCCCGGCGATCGCCCCCACGAGCTGGTAATAGGCGGCGCGGACGTTGCGCCCGGTCTGCGTAATCCGCTGCTGCAGTTGCAGGTCCGCGGTCTGCAGCTGGTTCTTCGCCTGGAACACCTGCAGGCGCAACGCGTCGATCTTGAAATTACGCAGGAGCGGCTGGTTGATGTTCGCGTTCAGCCCCGAGCCGAGCTGCGGGTTGAACACGGAGTTGATAGCGTTCGACGTGTTCCGCGACCCGTCAAAAATCACCGCGTAGTTGCCGCCCCACTTCGTCTGCTGCTGAAGCCCGCCGGAGGAGGAGAAGTTCGCGTTCGTGGAAATCGCGTCGGCCACGGAGGACGTGTTGAAGTCGGTCGGGGGCTGGGTGCTGCTGCGGCGCGAGAAGCCGGTGAGGAGTGCCGGCGCGTAGGCGCCCCGGGCCCGCGATACCCCATAGACCGCGATTTGCGGGTTCAGCTTCTCGATCTGGATGCCCAGGTTGTTCTCGAGCGCCATGCGGACCGCGTCCTCGATGGCCAGCGGCGTCCCCTGGGGGCCGGTGGCCTGCCTCGGCGCCAATAGCCGGGACGATGTCCCGGGTGCCGTCGCGGCCTGGGGCTGCGGGATCTGTCCGGAGGCGGACACGGGCATGCCGGAAGCGAACAGCACGACCGCCGCGGCGGCCACGGCGCAACGCGCGATCGAAGGGCGGATTTGTTGGGACAAACGCATTACAGTGCTCTCCAGAGTGGAAAATCGAAAGGCTTTCAGCGGAGCTAATAGCAAAAACCGCCGCGTACTAGGACGGCGGGGACCCCCGTACGGTTCGCAACGGGTGTGCTAGATTCACGACGGACACCGCCGGACTCGAACACGGTAACCTCTTGTGACCAAAGCGCTTCAGCTCGCTGCACACCCGGCTCATCAAATAAGACATATGCCCACGCTCACACGCTCCGCCGTTCTGCTCGTGCTCGTCCTTGCCGCACCCGCGCTTCTGGCGCAGCCTACCCCGAGCCGCGTCGAGGGGGCGCCGGCGGCCCCCAAGGCCGACAAGTTCGCGCTCACCGTCGACAGCATCATGCGCGGGCCCGAACTCGTAGGCTATGCCCCCGACAGCCTCCGCTGGTCGGCCGACTCGCGCACGCTGTACTTCGACTGGCGCAAGCCGGGCGAGGACGAGGCGTCAACCTATGTCGTCGCACGGGACGGCGGCACGCCCACGAAGCTGACCGACGATCAGAAGAAGAATGTGCCTCCCGCCAACGGACGATGGGACAAGGCCCGCAAGCGCGTGCTGTTCGCCGACCGCGGCGACATCGTCATGATCGACGCGAGCGGCGGGCGGAAATCGATCACGCGGACGACGGCCGGCGAGGCCAGCCCGCGCTGGGCGCGCAACGACACCGCCGTCACCTACGTGCGCGAGGGCAACCTGTTCCTCGTCCCGGTGGACGGGAGCGCTACCCCCGGCGTCGCCGCCACGCAGCAACTGACCGACGTCGGGCCGGCGAAGGCCGACCCGCGCCTGACCGATAGCCAGAAGTTCATCCGCGAAGAGGAAGAGAAGCTGCTCGAAGCGGTGAAGGAACAGAAGGACAAGAAGAAGAAAGCGGAAGAGAAGGCGAAGGCGGACAAGCTGCCGGCGTTCGAGCTGCAGGAGCGGCAGACCGCCATGGACCTGATGCTGTCGCCCGACGACACGCACGTCTTCGTGCTGGTTTCGGAGCGTCCCGCCGGCGCCCGCACGGTCATCGTCCCGAACTACGTCACCGAGACGGGCTACACCGAAGACATCCCGGGCCGCACCGCCGTCGGCGACGCGCAGAACCGCACGCTCCTCGCCATTCTGAATCTGAAGACGGGGAAGACCGCGTGGGCGGACGGCAGCTTCGCGCCGCCCGTTGACGAGCCGCCCCCGGCGACGCCCCCTGGTCAGGCCGCGCCGGGACCGGGCAAGAAGGCGGAACGCGAGATCCGCTGGTCCATGCCCGACGTGTCCGACGATGGCAAGCTCGCCGTTGCGGGCGCGCGGTCGGCCGACAACAAGGATCGCTGGTACGTCACGCTCGACGCCGAGACCGGCAAGACGCGCGTCGTCGACACGCTGCACGACGAGGCGTGGATCCGGGAGGCGGGCGCGGGCTTCGGCTCGTCGGGTGTGGAGTTCCTGCCCGACAACCGCCGCACCTGGTTCCTGTCGGAGCGCGACGGCTGGATGCATCTCTACACGCTCGACCTCGGCGACAGCTCGGCGAAGGCGAAGCAGCTCACCTCCGGCAAGTGGGAGATCGCGAGGGCCGAGGTCGCGCGCGACGGAAAGAAGTTCTACATCACCAGCACCGAGGAGCACCCGGGCGAGCGTCACCTGTACACGCTGCCGCTCGAAGGGGGCGCGCGCACCAGGGTGACGTCGATGGCCGGCTCGAACACGGCGGAGGTGTCGCCGGACGACTCGACGCTCGGCCTGGTCTACTCCTACAGCACCAAACCGCCGGAAGTGTTCGTGATGCCGAACCGTCCGGGCGCGACGGCCACGCAGATCACGACTTCGCCGACGGCCGAGTGGCGCGGATTCAACTGGATCGACCCCAAGGTCATCACCTTCAAGGCGCGTGACGGCGTGGACGTTTACGCGCGGCTCTTCACGCCGGAGATGATCGGCGCGAAGCGGGACGGGAACCATCCCGGCGTGGTCTTCGTCCACGGCGCCGGGTACCTGCAGAACGCGCACAAGTACTGGTCGACGTACTACCGGGAGTACATGTTCCACAACCTCCTCGCCTCGCGCGGCTACGTCGTCCTCGACGTGGACTACCGGGCGAGCTCGGGCTACGGGCGCGACTGGCGCACCGCGATCTACCGCCACATGGGGGGCAAGGACCTCGAGGACATCGTCGACGGCGCGAAGTACATCGTCGCGAAGGAGCAGGTGAACCCGAAGCGCGTGGGGCTCTACGGCGGGAGCTACGGGGGGTTCATCACGCTGATGGCGATGTTCACGACACCCGACGTGTTCGCGGCGGGCGCCGCGCTGCGGCCCGTGACCGACTGGGCGCACTACAACCACGGCTACACCTCGGCCATCCTGAACGTGCCGCAGAAGGACGCGGCGGCGTACCGCAAGAGCTCGCCGATCTATTTTGCGGAGGGACTGAAAGGCGCGCTCCTCATCTGCCACGGCATGGTCGACACCAACGTCCTTTTCCAGGACTCCGTCCGCCTCGCGCAGCGGCTGATCGAGCTGCGCAAGGAGAACTGGGAACTGGCGCCGTATCCGGTCGAGAACCACGGCTTCGAGCGCGCCTCGAGCTGGGCCGACGAGTACAAGCGGATCCTCAAGCTCTTCGAGGAGAACCTCAGGACCGGCGCCGCGAAACACGCGAAGACGACGCCGTGACCAGGGGCGGATTCCAAAATGCCATGACAGAGACCGAAGTTCTGGACCTGTTCCGTCACTCGGGTGCGCTGCTCGAGGGGCATTTCCGCCTGTCGTCCGGTCTGCACAGCGATCGCTACCTGCAAAGCGCGCTGGTGCTGCAGCACCCGGACTTTGCCGAGCAGATGGGGCGTGCGCTCGCCGCGCGGCTCGAGCATCTGCAGCCGACGGCAATCCTGTCGCCCGCGCTGGGCGGCATTGTCATCGGCCAGGAGGTGGGGCGCGCGATGCACATCCGCGCGCTCTTTGCGGAGCGGCAGGACGGGAAGCTGACGCTGCGACGCGGCTTCACGCTCGCGCCAGGCGACCGCGTGGTCGTCGTCGAGGACGTGATCACGACCGGCGGGTCGACGCGCGAGACGATCGCGGTGGCCGGGGACACGGGCGCCACGGTGCTCGGCGCCGCGGCGATCATCGACAGGGGCGGCGGCGCGGGACGTCTCGACCTGCCGCTGCAGGCGCTCGTCCGCATGGACGTGCCGGCGTACGCGGCGGACTCGTGCCCGCTCTGCGCGAAGGGCGTGCCGGTGACGAAGCCCGGGAGCAGGGCGTAAGGGCGACGTGCGAATTTGCCACGTTCGACGTGGTGAGTGCTGAGTGCGCACCATCAAGCTCGTCGTGCAATACGACGGCAGCGACTTCGTCGGCTGGCAGCGGCAGGGCAAGGGCGTGTCGGTGCAGGGGCTGATCGAGCAGGCGCTCGCGACGATCGACGGCGCGCCGGTGACGCTGCACGGCGCCGGGCGGACCGATGCGGGCGTGCACGCGATGGGCCAGGTGGCGAGCGCGCGGGTGACGTCGAGCATCGAAGACTGGCAGCTCGTGCGCGCGCTGAACGCGCACTTGCCCGAGTCCATCCGCATCACGGACCTCGTCACCGTCCCTGACGCCTTCCATGCGCGGTTCAGCGCGACGGCCAAGACCTACGCCTACCGGATTTGGAACGGGCGGACGGTGCCGCCCTTCATCCGCCAGTACGCCTGGCACATCATCGAACCGCTGGACCTCGCGAAGATGCAGCGGGCGTCGGAGGCCATCGCCGGGACGCACGATTTTGCCGCGTTCCGCAGCGCGCGCAGCATGAACCACACGACGGTGCGCGAGATCACGACGGCATCCTGGAGGCGGGAGGACGAGGCGACGCTCGTGTTCGAGATCGACGGCAAGGGCTTCCTCCGCTACATGGTGCGGAGCCTGGTCGGGACGCTCGTCGAGATCGGGCGGGGCCAGCGGCCCGTGGACGACGTCGGCCGGCTGCTGGCCGCCCCTGACCGCTCGCAGGCCGGCCGGACCGCCCCCGCCCGGGGCCTGTTCCTGATGAAGGTGGAATACTGACTTGTTATGATGGACGTTTAGTCCCATGAGCCTAGATGAGGTCCTCGCCTCCGTGACGCCCGGCTCGGCCGAAGACGCGCTGGCTCGTCAGGTCGACTTCGACCGGCTGCCCGCGCATGTCGCCGTGATCATGGACGGCAACGGCCGGTGGGCGGCGCAGCGCCACCTGCCCCGGGTGGAAGGGCACCGGGCCGGCATCGACTCGGTCCGCGACATCGTCGAGGGCTCGGCGCGTCTCGGCATCCGGGTGCTGACGTTGTACGCGTTTTCGGTCGAGAACTGGAAGCGCCCCGCGACCGAGGTGTCGACGCTGATGATGCGCCTCAAGCGGTACCTGCGCGCGGAGCTGAACACGCTGCTGCGCAACAACATCAGGTTCAAGGTCGTCGGCCGCATGGAAGACCTTGCGCCGGACGTCCAGCGGGAGTTGCGGGACGCCGAGGAGCGCACCGTGACCAACGGCGGCATGCAGTTCAACATCGCGCTGAACTACGGTGGCCGCGCGGAGATCGTCGAGGCCGCCCGCCGGATGCTCGCCGACGGCCTGACGGCCGACCAGGTCGACGAGACGCGCTTCGCCACGTATCTCTACACCGCCGGCCAGCCCGATCCCGATCTCCTCATCCGCACCAGCGGCGAAATGCGCGTGAGCAACTTCCTGCTCTGGCAGATCGCCTACGCCGAGATCTGGGTCACCGACACCCTGTGGCCCGACTTCCGCCAACGGCACCTGCTCGAGGCCATCGTCGCCTACCAGAAGCGCGATCGCCGCTACGGGGGCATCACCCAGCCGGCGGTCGCCGGACGGTGACTACGAACACGGCAGCAGGCGGACGGCCGAAGGCCGGCGCATGACGCGAGTCCTGTCGGCGCTCGTCCTCCTGCCGGTCGTCATCGGCACGATCTGGTTTCTTCCACCCGAGGCCACGCTGCTGCTGGCGCTCGCTGCCGCCGTGCTCGCCTTTTCCGAGTACTGCACCATCGCACGAGCGCTGGGCGTCTGGGTGCCCGGAGGCATCGGCGGCGCTGCAGTCGTCCTGGTCTGTTATGCCATGTGGCGCAGCGATCGACTTTCCGACGTGCTGGTCAACGGCCACGTCGAGTTCATCGGTAACTTCGTCTACCTGGTCCTGATGTCGGCGTTCATCGTCGTCGGCGCGATGGGCGTCGCGAGGGGTCGGCCTTCTCCCGGCGTGCTTGCCGACGCCTCCGCCACCCTGTTTGCGCCGATTTACATCGGGCTGCCGCTTGGCGCGCTTGCCGCCGTTCGGCTCGACTGGGGCAATGGCGGCCGCGAGGCCGTGATGCTGCTGCTCGTCGTGATTGTCATCAGCGACTCCGCGCAGTACTACACGGGACGCGCCTTCGGCAGGCGGCCGCTGGCGCCGTCGATCAGCCCGAAGAAGACCCTCGAGGGAGCGGTTGGCGGCATGGTGTTCGGCACGATGGCGATGGCGGTCGGGGGGCGGTGGGTGTTTCAATCGCCGATCTGGATACTCGCTCTTCTCGGCGCCGCGATCTCTCTGCTCGGCATCGTCGGCGATCTGTTCGAGTCGCTCCTCAAGCGCAGCGCCGGTGTGAAGGATTCGTCGAACCTGATTCCCGGCCACGGCGGCGTGCTCGACCGCATCGACAGCTGGCTCTTCGCCGCACCGGTCTACTACGTGTTCGTCAGGTGGGTCGCGTGAGCGTGATGACTCGACCAGTGGTTTCACAACCGCCCACGGGAGTCGGGAGGGAGGCCACCGTTTGCAGAGTGGCCGTGAAGTGCAGGCTTTTCGTGCCGGCCACGGCGCAAATGGTGGCCTGCCTCCGGCCGCAGCGGTTGTGCAGGTGGGTCGCGTGAGCGTGATGACCCGATGAAAGGCATCGCGATCCTGGGTTCGACCGGATCCATCGGGCAGAGCGCGCTCGCCGTGGTGGACGCGCATCCGCGCCAGCTGCGGGTCGTCGGTCTCGCGGCCGGCGGCAATGCAGCCCGCCTGGCGGAGCAGGTCGCCAAGTATCGTCCGTCGCGGTGGGCGCTCGCGGCCGACAGCGGACCCGAATGCCTTCTCGACATCGCCACACATCCTGAAGCGGACCTCGTCCTGTTCGCCTCATCCGGCACAGCCGCGCTCGATGCGGTCCTCGCGGCGATCGAAGCGGGGAAGACCATCGCACTTGCGAACAAGGAGATCCTCGTGATGGCGGGCTCCGTGGTGATGGCGGCGGCGAAGCGGCATGGTGTGGCGGTGCTGCCCGTCGACTCCGAGCACAACGCGATTCACCAGTGCCTGCACGGCCGCCGTGCCTCGGAGGTCCGGCGGCTCATTCTCACGGCTTCGGGCGGCCCCTTCCGCGGCATGGGCGCTGACACGCTGGCCAGGGTGTCGGCGGCCGACGCGCTGCGGCATCCCACCTGGCGCATGGGCCCGAAGATTACAATCGATTCCGCGACGCTGATGAACAAGGGGCTCGAGGTGATCGAGGCGCGGTGGCTGTTCGACGTCAGCGCCGGGCGGATCGACGTGCTGGTCCACCCTCAGTCGATCGTCCATTCGATGGTGGAGCTCGTTGACGGATCCGTGATCGCGCAACTTGGGGTCACCGACATGCGTCTACCTATACAGTACGCGTTCTCTTACCCGGAGCGGTGGGGAGGGTCGCTGCCCTCCCTCGACCTGGCGCGGGAAGGCCGCCTCGAGTTCGAGGCGCCGGACATGGACCGGTTCCCCTGTCTCGCACTGGCGTTCCGGGCGCTCGGGGGCGCCGAGGGGCTTTCGATCGTGCTCAACGCGGCCAATGAAGTCGCGGTGTCGGCCTTCCTCGACGAGCGGCTCGGCTTCACCGGCATTCCCGATCTCATCCGGCTGGCGATGGACGACTACGAGCGGAACGGCGCCGCGCGCGTGTCCGGACTCGACGATGTGCGCGCGATCGATCTGTGGGCGCGCGAATTCGCCATGCGCGCGACCGCGGGGGCGCGCACCACGTCGTAACTACATCAGGTGAACAATTGACCATCCTCGCTTTCCTTTTTGTGCTCGGGGTGCTCATCTTCGTCCACGAGCTCGGCCATTTTCTGATGGCGCGCCGCATCGGCGTGCGCGTGCTGACGTTCTCGCTCGGGTTCGGCCCGAAACTCATCAACATCAAGCGCGGCGGCACCGAGTACTGCGTGAGCGCCATTCCGCTCGGCGGCTACGTGAAGATGGCGGGGGAGAACCCGGAAGACAACCGCACGGGCGCCGCCGACGAGTTCCTGTCGAAGTCGAAGTGGCAGCGCTTCCAGGTGCTCCTGATGGGGCCGGTGATGAACCTCGTGCTCGCCGTCGTGGTGATGGCGGTCGTGTTGTACCAGGGCGCACCGGTGCCGCTGTACGAACGGCAGCCCGTCGTGATCGGCACGTTCGCCGAGGGCTCGGTCGGCGCGAAGGCCGGACTCCAGGCCGGCGATCGCATCGCCACCGTGAACGGGGAGCCGGTCGATACGTGGGAGCAGTTCTCGGCCGCGATCGTGCCGCGGGCACACGTCCGGGTCACGCTCGGGTACGTGCGGAACGGCCGGGCCGGCGAAGTCACCGTGGTCCCTGCCGGGATTGGGAAATACCAGCTCGGCGACATCGGCATCCAGCCGCCGGTGCACCCGCAGATCATGGCGGTCAGCAAGGGACAGCCCGCCGAAGAAGCGGGACTGAGGGAAGGGGACGTCATCCTGGCCGCGGACGGCCAGGCCGACATCAGTTACGAGAATTTTCTGGCGGTCATCAGGTCGCACGACCGGCAACCGCTCCGGGTCACCGTGAAGCGCGACGGTGGCCGGCAGGATCTCGTCGTCACTCCGCGTCCTTTCGGCGACAAGGTGATGATCGGCGCGCAGTTCAGTTTCCTGGAGACGGTGTCGGTGAAGCCCGGGCCGATCGACGCGGTGAAGCTGAGCGTCGTCCAGAACTGGGAGTGGGCGACGCAGATCCTCGAGACGCTCGGCGGCCTCATCACGCGAGATACCCCGATGAAGCAGCTGATGGGCCCCGTGGCGATCGCCGATCTGTCGGGCACCGCCGCGCAGGCCGGCTGGATCCCGCTGTTCACGCTGATGGCCATGATCAGCGTCAACCTGGGCCTGCTGAACCTCATGCCGATCCCGGTGCTCGACGGCGGCCACATCTTCATCCTCGCGCTGGAAGGGCTCGCGCGCCGCGACTTCAGCATGCGGGTGAAGGAGAAAATGCTCGGGGCGGGGTTCGTGCTGCTGCTGATGCTGATGGTCACCGTCATCTACAACGACCTCATGCGGATTCCCTGGATCGTAAAGCTGGTACAATCGGCCTCTTGACCCTGGCCCTCCGGCTGCCATTGTGACCAGCGCGCTCGCGTTCCTGTTCGTTCTGGGCGTGCTCATCTTCGTGCACGAGCTCGGGCACTTCCTGATGGCCCGCCGCATCGGCGTCCGCGTGCTCACGTTCTCTCTGGGTTTCGGTCCCAAGCTGCTCAACATCAAGCGCGGCGACACCGAGTACTGCATCAGCGCGATCCCGCTCGGCGGCTACGTCAAGATGGCCGGCGAGAATCCCGAAGACAGCCGCACGGGGGCGCAGGACGAGTTCCTGTCCAAGGGCAAGTGGCAGCGCTTCCAGGTCCTGGCGATGGGCCCCGTCATGAACCTCCTGCTCGCCCTGGTCGTGATGGCGGTCGTGCTCTACCAGGGCGCGCAGGTTCCCGCGTACGAGCAACAGCCGGTCGTGATCGGCACCTTCTCCGAACCGTCGGTCGCCAAGCGGGCGGGCCTGAAGGCCGGCGACCGCGTCGTGGCCGTCGACGACAAGCCGGTCGAGACCTGGGACCAGTTTGCGATGGCCATCGTGACGAAGGCGAAGCGCGACGTCACGATCGGCTTCGTGCGGGACGGACGCCCGGGCGAGGTCATGGTCGTACCCGAGGCTCAGGGCAAGTACGAGCTCGGCGACGTCGGCATCCAGCCCCTGATCCATCCGCAGATCATCGCGCTGAGCCCGGGTTCCAGCGCGGCGGAGGCGGGACTCCAGAAGGGGGACATCGTCGTCGGCGCCGGGGGCCAGGCCAACGTGTCACGCGAGCGCCTGGTCGAGCTGATCAAGGCGACCGAAGGCAGGCCGCTGGCGCTCCAGATCGAGCGCGGCGACGCCGTGCAGACCGTCGTCGTGACGCCCAAGGTCGTCGGCGGCGTCATGATGATGGGGGCGACGCTGAGCCCGTTCGAAGTCCGCATCGTCGAGCCCGGCCTGCTGGAAGCGGTGAAGCTGAGCGCGAAGAAGAACTGGGAGTGGACCCGGCAGATCGGCGAGACGCTCGCCGGCCTCGTCACGCGCGAGACGTCGGTGAAGCAGTTGATGGGGCCTGTCGCCATCGCGGATCTGTCGGGCAGCGCCGCGCAGGCCGGCTGGATTTCGCTCTTCACGCTGATGGCGATGATCAGCCTCAACCTCGGGCTGCTGAACCTGATGCCGATCCCGGTGCTGGACGGCGGACACATTCTCATCCTCGGCCTCGAAGGGCTCGCCCGCCGCGACTTCAGCATGAAGGTGAAGGAGAAGATGCTCCTCGCGGGCTTCGCCCTCCTCCTGATGCTGATGGTCACCGTCATCTACAACGACCTGATGCGGATCCAGTGGATCGAAAAATTCGTTCCCTGGCGCTAGCGCTCGCCCTCTGCGGCGGTGTGCTGCTTGATGCGACGGGGGCCCCCGCCCCGCAGCAGGCGGATGCCGACGGGACCGGCACCTTCTCCATTCTTGGTTACGATCCGGCGACGGGCGAGCTCGGCGCCGCCGTCCAGTCGCGGGTGTTTTCCGTCGGTAACGGCGTCCTGTGGGGAGATGCTGACGCCGGCATCGCCGCCACCCAGGCGATCGTGGACGTCGGCTACGGGCCCAGGGCGCTTGCGCTGCTGCGCGCGGGGCTCACGCCGGACGCCATCGTCAAGGCGATCCTCGAGAGCGATCCCGATCCCGGGTACGGCGGCCAGGCATGGCCCAGGGCCGGACGCCAGTTCGCGGTGATGGATCTGAAGGGCCGGTATGCGTCCCACACGGGGCCCCAGGCGACCGCGTGGGCCGGCAACAAGGGTGGAAAGTTCTGCACGGCGCAGGGCAACATCCTCGCCGGCGAAGCCGTCGTCACCAACATGGTCAAGGCGTTCGAGGAGACCGAAGGGCCGTTGTCGCTCCGTCTCGTCGCTGCGCTCGAGGGCGGGCAGGCCGGCGGCGGCGACACGCGCGGCCAGCAGTCGGCGGCGCTCCTCATCGTCAAGAAGGACTGCGGCGTGTGGCTGCACAACGACACCGTGCTGCGCCTGCAGGTTGACGACAACCCTGAACCGATCAAGGAGCTGCGACGCCTGGTCGAGAAGTCCGTCGCGGGCAGCCGCGGGCGGCGTTTCGTTCCCGCGGGCTGCGCCGGGGTCAACGGGTTCCCGAAGTAAAGGCAGAAGGCACGAGCAGCTATTTTTTGCGCTTTGGCTTTTGCCCTTTGCCTTCGGCCTTGAGAATCTTCGCGTAATCGACCTCCGCCGCGATGTAGATCGGATCCATCCAGCCGTGCCGGTCCTTCTCGACGATCTGCTTCAGCAGCTCCTTCGCCCCCGCGGTGTCCCCTTTGATCAAGCGTTCCGCTGCGTCCAGGTACATGGCCGGCAGGGGAAGGCGCGTCGCGGGGCCGGGCTTCGCCGCCGCGCCCGGCAGCCGGATGGGCGCCGACGGATCGCGCGTGGGCTCGCGCGACACGGAGGGTCGCGGCATCGCCGACGGACCCGTCCGCCAGTCGGACAGGTACGCGAAGATCCCCGGGTCGGGGCACGCACCGAACGCCTCGCGCGCGTGCGGGTAGTCCGCTGCGAGGTAGCGCGCCATGCCGAGCGCGCACGACGCGTCCGGCAGGGTCTCAGCCGGCTTCTTCAGCTCTTTCGCCGCCAGCTCGAACTTGCGGATCACGATCAAGCCTCGCCCGCGCTCGAGCGAAAGGCGCGGCTCGTCGGGCTTTCCCTCCAGCGCGCGGGTGACGATTTCGAGCGAGTTCCCCACGCGCCCGAGCGCCATCTCCGCCCGCGCGAACGCCAGTGTCGCGTCGACGCTGGCCGGATCGCGTGCGTACTCGGCGCGCGCGGCGGCGAGCGCCGCCTCGCGCGTGCGCCGCTCGTCCCGCGCCAGCGGCGGCGCGTAGAGCGGCTTCTCGAGCAGCGACATCGTCTCGGGCTGCTGCGCGAGGGAAGCGGCGGCGGCGTTCAGCAGGGCGAGCATGAGCCAGCGTCCCATCACGATAGAGCAAGGCATGAAGCGAGCTGGGGGTGGCCGGAGCCCCAGCGAGCGTGAACGCCGGAGGCGTTCACAAACCAAACAATGATTCTTCGCGGCGAGTTGCGCCCGATGCTCGCGCTCGCGACGCCGGTCGTGATGGCGGAGCTTGGCTGGGTGACGATGGGGATCGTCGACACCATCATGGTGGGCGGCCTCGGTCCGAGCGCGATTGGGGCGGTCGGGCTCTCGAGCATGCTCTTCATCGCCGTGGGCGTGTTCGCGATGGGGCTCTTGCTCGGCCTCGATCCGCTCGTCGCGCAGGCGTTCGGTGCGGGGCGTCTCGACGAGTGCCATCGCTGGCTCGTCGCCGGC
>JANOJK010000659.1:0-3123 GCA_031408165.1 Acidobacteriota bacterium
GTGGCGAGCGAGGCCATGCCGAGCGCGGTGGTCGCGCTCGCGCCGAAGAGCGGGGTCGCCAGGTGCGAGACGGTGGCCTTGAACGCCGCTTCTGCGGACAGGTGCCTCCGCTTCTCGTCCCAGTGCTGCATAATGTGCACATCGTCTGCAATCGCGAGCACCACGATGAGCGGGACGAGCATGCTGGCGAGCACGTTGTAGCTGTAGCCCAGCAACGAGAACAGTCCGAGCGTCCACAGCACGCTGATGCCGACAGCCACGATCGTGAGCAGCATCTTCCGCCACGAGCGGAACGAGAGGTACACCGCGAGCAGCGTGATGAGGAAGATCGGTGGCGTGAACGTCCGCTGGTTGGCGAGCGTAATCCGGTTGTAGGTTTCGCTGATTTCCAGGCTGCCGTTGTAGTAGGCCTTCACGCCGGAGGGGAGCCGGGGATCGACGAGGTCGTGGATACGCTGGATGACGCCGGCGCGGACGGCGTCGATCCGCTTCTCGTCGAAGCTCACCACGATCGCGGTGACCGATCCGCTTTCCGAGACCAGGTCGCCCCGGATGAGGTCGTCCTTCATGGCGCGCCTGCGGACCTCGTCCGGCGATTGCGCGCCCCCCTCCTCGATCAGCCGCCGAACGTCGATTCCGCTCTCGCCGCTGCCGGTGGTGTCGGCCAGCGCCTCGACGGTGGTCGCCGTCGCCAGGCTGGCCACGCGCTCCACGGTGTCCACACGCTCGATGTCGCCGCTCACCTGGCGGATGAAATCGAGCGTCGGCGTCGAGAACAGGCGATTGGCGGAGTCGGCCTTGAGCGCGATGATGAGCGTGCGGCTTCCGCCGAACTCGTCCCGGAACCGTTCGTAGTCGCGGTACACGGGGTCATCCTTCGCGAACCAGGCGGTAATGTCGTTATCGATGTGCGTGATGTTGGCGCGCGGGGCCAGCGCGATGGCAACGACCACGATGAAGGCGGAGAGCGCGTAGCGCCAGCGCCACAGCACGTCCGCGAGCCGGGCGCTCACCTGCCGGCGCCTTCCAGCGCGCGCCGGCTGAAGGCGTCCTCCTTCAGCCCGGTGTTGTACTGGATCTTCTCAACGACGAGCTCGGTGCGCGTGTCGTCGAGATCGTTGGTCATCGACGAGGCCATCACCGTCCAGACTCCCTGCACCTGCTGCAGCCGCGAGACGGAGTACGTTTTCTGCTTCTCGTCGCGCCGGTTGTAAAGGTCGGCGCCGGCGACGACAAAGCTGTCTTTGAGGACGAGCGAGACGACGCGGGGAAACTCCGCAGAGCGGTCCTTCCGTCTGGACTCGAGCCTGTAGGCGGGGCGTGACGCGCCGTCCGGCGAGGTCCAGGCGGCGTTCTCGTCCAGCAGGGCGTAAGTGAATGAGTCGAGGTCCCGCCCGCCGATGTCCTCGTAGGAAAAGTCGCTGCCGACGAAGCTCTCCTGCGCCTCGCTGCCGGCGATGCGGCGCACGCGCCCGAGCGACGGCAGGTACAGGAAGCGCTCGTCCTCCCCCTTGGGGTGCTTCCAGACCAGGAATGACGTCCCGCGGATGTCGTTCGGGAATGTGAAGCGGATGAGGAGCCGGTCGCCGTCCGGCGCCGTCTTCTGCGCGCCCGGCGCCTCCCGGCCGCGAAGCGTCTCCAGGGCCAGGGCGCGCTCCCGCACCCGGTCGCGGCGGTCGAACAGCTTCATGCGGAGAGCCGCGCGCGAGTCGCGGCCGGTGTCGCGGTCCTGTACCTGCCGGGCGATCTGGTCCGCGGTCAGGGACTGGTGCGGTGCGACGGCGAGCGCCGCGAGGAGGAGCACGAGATACGGGCGCATGCGAGGCTGTTACCGATTATGTGAAACGTTTCACAAGGGGTCAACCCGGCTCACGGCTCAGGCTTCAGGGCCCAGCGGATACGATAGGGGCGTGGTACTGATTTTCGGCAAGGACACCTGCCCTTACACCAACGCGGCGCGCGACCACTACCTGGGTCTGGACGTGCCGTTCGAATACGTCAACGTGAAGAAGCGCCCGGCAGATCTCGAGCGGATGCTGGGCTTCAGCCGCGGGAGGCGCGAGGTCCCGGTCATCGTGGACGGCGACACGGTCACGATCGGCTTCGGCGGCACCTGAGGCGTCTAGGATTGGCCCCGGTCGGGGCCACGGACGCAACGTCAGCCAGGTCGCGAAGGCGCTCGGCGTGAGCCGCAGCGCCCTGTACCGGCGGTTGCAGCGCTACGGGCTCTAGTCTGGCTAGAAGGCCTGTAAAATGTCGAATGCTGAATGCTGAATGCTGAAGTGGATTGCACGGACTACACGGTTTTGGCGTGCTGGTTCAGTAAGGTCCGGATATCGTCGGGGATCCGGACGGATTTCTCCGTCGCGTAGTCGTACATCACCTGCACCGTCTTCGCCGTCACCACGGTCCGGCCCTCCTCGTCCACGATCTCGTATTCGTAGCGGAAGCTCGATCTTCCGAGCTCCGCGACGCTCATGCGGATCTCGAGCATCTGTCCGTATTTCACCGGCCGCTTGTAGTCGCACTCGACGTGCGCGAGGATGACCCCGGGACGCCCCGGCGGAAGCTGCGGCGTGCCGAACCCCCAGAGCGAGCGCCAGTGCGCGAACCGTGTCTGCTCGAGATACGTCAGGTAGGCGGCGTTATTGGCATGGCCCATCGGGTCGCAGTCGCGGAACCTGACCTCCAGGCGATGGATGAAATGCGGCATGCAATGACAGATGCTAGCATTGACCCGTGTCGCCATCGGCCATCGCAGCGGAAGCCTTCACCGAAGACGAACGCCGGATCCTTCAGCCGTACTTCACGAACCTCGACACTCATGTCTTTGCGCTGACGAACCTGCCGGAAACCGTCAAGGGGGCGCTGTTCGCGCGGTACTCGCGTTCGGCCAAGTCCCTGCGACGGCTGTTCCTCGACGAGTTCGCCGGCAATCTCGCCGGCATCCAGGCCGGGGCGTCCTCCGTCGGCGTGGAGCGCGCGGACAAGCTGTACGCGAAGGTGTTCAACGAGTACGGGGACGACTCGGTCGCGCAACTCGGCGGCGCGCACATCGCCTGCGAGTACGTGTCCAACGTCCTCACGAAGATCCTGGAATGGGGACGCCTGATGGCGTACCTC
>JANOJK010000871.1:0-2465 GCA_031408165.1 Acidobacteriota bacterium
TCCGGCGAGACCGCGCGCATCCTGACCGTGTCGATGCTGCCGTCGGGATTCAGCGCGAAGGTGACGAAGGCGTCGGCGCGGAGCTCGCGGTCCTTCCAGCGCGCGACGAACGTGTCGTGCTGCCAGTGCTCGAGCGTGCCCCCGAGCAGCGGGGTCTTGTCGAACTGGATCGTGAGCCCGGCGCCGGCGGTGGCGATGGTCATGTCCCCGTACCACGCGTCCCGGTACCTGCCTGCATACGCGGCGGGCGGCAGCGAGGGCTTCGAGCCGGCGGCACGGGGGGGATCCGCCGGCGTCGCGGCGGCGTTGGCGGCGCTGCTGCGCTTCTCGATCGCCTGCCAGGCGGCAATCCAGTCGGTGGGCGGAGCGCCGAGATACGCGTCGAGGATGCGGCTGGCCACCGCCTCGAACGCCGCGGTCGATTCCTGGTTCGTGAGAATCGCGACACCGAGCCGCGCCTCGGGGATCATCGCCACCTTCGACACGTATCCGGGCAGCCCGCCGGTGTGCGTCAGCAGCTTCCTCCCGCGGTAATCGCGCACCGCGAGACCCAGACCGTAGCCGCTGAAGGCGGGCCGCAACTCGCGGAGCTCCGGCGCCCCCTGACCGATGGGGATCGGCGTGACGAGCGTGCCGAGCTGCCGCGCGGTCGCCGGCCGGATGAGCGCCGATCCGTCGGCGAGCTGTCCGTCCGCGAGCTGCACGAGGAGCCACTTCGCCATGTCGTCCGCGTTCGAATTGATGCCCCCGGCGGGGTTGGTGTTGTCGCTGTCGAACGCCGCGATCGGCCGGACGCGGCCGTCCACCGGCGCGTGCGGCGTGGCGACGTTGCCCCCTTTGGTGGCGTCGGAGTGGCGCACGTTGCTCGTGGTCATCCCGACCTTCGCGAGAATCCTCGACTGGACGAAGTCTTCCCACGACTGCCCGCTGACGGCCTCGATCACCTCGCCGGCGACCAGGTAGAGCACGTTGTCGTACGCGTAGGCGCTCCGGAAGCTGGTCGCGAGCGGGAGGTAGCGCAGCCGCCGGGCGATGTCGCGCCGGTTGTAGGTGGACGCCGGCCACCACAGCAGGTCCCCCGCGCCGAGGCCCAGCCCGCTCCGGTGCACCAGCAGGTCCCGCACGGTCATCTCGCGCGTGACGTAGGGGTCCGACATCTGGAACCACGGGACATAGTCGATGACCGGCGCGTCCCAGCCGATCTTCCCCTCGTCCACGAGGATGCCGAGCGCCGTAGCGGTGAACACCTTCGTGTTCGACGCAATCCCGAAGAGCGTGCGCGCATCGACCTGCGCAGGCTCCCCGAGCTTGCGCACGCCGTACCCCCTGGCCACCACGACCTTGCCGTCCTTGACGAGGGCGAGCGAGAGACCCGGGACCTGGAAAGCCGTCATCGTTCGCTGCACCCAGTTGTCCAGATCGGCGGGAGGGGCCTGCACGGCCGGGGGGACCGCGAGGAACAGCAGAGCAACGATCAGCAGTCGATTCATGGCGCCGCTATGGTAGCTGAACCGTGGCCCGTGAGTTGCAACAGGCGGCACTCGTGCTCAAGCGCCACACCAAACTCATCCGGTGGTTCATCGGCATCGTCGGAGGCATCCTGATCGGCCTGTGGATCACGATCGGGGTGCTCTCACGGTCCACGGTGCTCAGGCAGAAGCTCGTCGAAGCGTTGAGCGAGAAACTCGACGCCGATGTCGAGCTCGCGGAATTCGGCGTCAGGACGTTCCCGACGTTGCTGATTCAAGGCGACCAGCTGAAACTGAGACTGAAGGGGCAGAAGCAGCCGGCTCCCTTTATCGAGGTGGGTCACTTCGAGGTGTCGGGCGGCCTCATGGGTCTCCTCATGGGTCTCCTGCGCAAGCAGCGGCGGTTCTCCTCGGTTCAGCTCGACGGTCTGCGCATCACCATTCCGCCGCGCACGCGCGACGACAAGGAAGCCGGCCAGAAGACCGCGACCACCATCGACGAAGGGCCGGTGCTGATCGATTTACTCGAGGCCCGGGACGCGCAGTTGATCATCGTCCCCAAGAACCCGCTGAAGCAGCAGAAGGTGTTCGCCATCCACAACCTGTCGCTGCAATCGGTCGGGTTCAACCGCGCGATGCCGTTTGTCGCGACGCTCACCAATCCCATCCCGACCGGCGAAATCGCCACCACGGGCAGCTTCGGACCGTGGGCGAAATCCGATCCGGGACAGACGCCGGTCGGCGGGCAGTACAACTTCGATCGCGCCGATCTGAACTCGATCAAGGGCATCGGCGGCATCCTGAAGTCGGTCGGGAAATTCTCGGGGCGGCTGGAAGAGATCGAGGTGCACGGCACCACCTCGACCCCCGACTTCACCATCGACGTCGGCGGCACCCCCGTGCCCCTCACCACCACCTTCCACGCGGTCGTGGACGGCACCAACGGCAACACCTACTTGAAGCAGGTGGACGCGAAGCTGGACGAAACGGCGATCA
>JANOJK010000955.1:0-5871 GCA_031408165.1 Acidobacteriota bacterium
CGGACGTACATCGGCCACCGCGGCGGGTTGGGCGCGGACTGGAACAGCCGGCGCACTTCAGCGATGGCCTCGACCATCCGCGGCGCCTCACCGGACTGCGCGGGTGCTCCTTCGACCGTGACCTCGTCCGGCCGGACGGCAGGGGGGGGCGTGCTGCGGTCGTGCCCGCCGCGATGATCGCGAGCCGGCTGCGGCGCGCGCGCTTCCTGCTGGATCGGCGGGTGGTGACCATCCTCCTTGAGCTCGACGAGGATGTTCCGCCCCGACTCGCGCAGGGTGACGAACCCGGCGGCGGCCAGCTTTTCCGCGAAGTCGCGGAAGCTGCTCACGCCGAAGGTGCGCTCCGAGAACGTCGAGTCGAGCTGCAGCAGCGTACTCTTCAGCAGGCCGAGCTGCGGGGTGACCTCGCGATCGCTCAGCATCTTCAGTGCGCGGCGCATCAGCGGCATGACCTGCTCGATCGGCGCCGGGGAGGACGCGGGCCCGGTGGGGCCGCGCCCGCCCCGATCGCCGCGGCCGCGGCCGCCGATCAGATTCTCGTACGCGATGAACTCGTGGCAGTTGCGCTGCATCACCTGGCTGGTGAACGAGCGCCCGCCGACGACGAAGATCTGCTTGTCGTACTGCTTCAGCTTCTCGACGAGCGAGATGAAGTCGCTGTCGCCGCCGACGATCACGTAGCCGCTGATGTGCTGGTGCGTGAACGCCATCTCGAGGGCGTCGAGGGCCAGGTTGATGTCGGCGCCGTTCTTGTCGCCGCCAGGCGTCAGGTTGCGCTGCACGAGCTTGGTCGCGTGCTGCGTGAGCGAGCGGCTGTAGTCGCCCGCGCGCGTCCAGTCGCCATAGGCGGTCTTGGACACGACGTCGCCGCGCTCCTTGAGCGCTTCGAGCACGACGCCGATGTCGAACTGTGCGTTGAGGGTGTTCTTGACGCCGATCTCGATGTTGTCGAAATCGATGAAGACCGCAATCTTGAGTCGAATGTCTGCCATGTGCAACTTGCTGGTTATCCCGCGACCCTGACCTTGATGAGGTCGATGCGCGTGGTTGGAGACTCGCCGCTGACGGGTGTCGACTCGATCCTGTCGAGGACGTCCTGGCCGTCGATGACCCGGCCGAAGACGGTGTACTTGCCGTCGAGCGTTGGCGCGGCCGCCGTGACGATGAAGAATGAAGTGCTGGCGCTGGCGGGATCGTCGCCGCGCGCCATGGACACGATGCCCTTGACGTGGTTCGTGCCGTTGAATTCCGGCTGAAGGTTGTGAACGAGCTTCTGCTGTCTTTCGGTGAGCGGACCGCGGGTGTCGAGCGCGCCCGCCTGGACCACGAAGCCGCGCACGACGCGGTGGAAGGACGTCCCGTCGTACACGCCCGAAGTTGCGAGCTGCAGGAAGTTGCGTACGTGCTCGGGGGCCACGCCCGGCGTGAACCCGATCGAGATGGAACCGAGGGTCGTGTCGAGCACGACGCGATACCGGGCGAGCTGCTCGGGGGTCTCGTCGGCGAAGGGGATCGGCTCGGGCGGTGGTGTGTCGCGGATCGTGATCGCCGTGATGGTGACCCGCGTCTCGGGCGCTCCCTTGCGGTCGGCCGGAAGCTCCGAGATCCTCTGGACGATGTCGAGTCCCTCGCTCACGCGTCCGAACACGGTGAAGTGCCCCGAAATCGCCGGCTGGTCGGTGACGCACACGAAGAACTGCGCGCCGCCGCTGTCCGGATCGCCAGGCCTGAGCGCGGCGCCGACCGCGCCGCGCGTAAAGGGCTCGCGGCTGAGCTCAGCGCGCAGCATCCCGAGCCCGCCCGTCCCGACCTGCGCCGCCTTCTTCGGGTCTTTCGACAGCGGATCGCCGCCCTGGATGATGGCGTCGCGCACCACGCGATGGACGCTGGTGTTGGCGTAGGTCCCCTCGCCCGCCAGCTTCATGAAGTAGCCGACGTGATTGGGCGCCAGGTCCGGCCGCAGGTCGATCACGAACGAGCCCCCGGTGGTCTCGACCACCGCCTGCTTGTTGGCCATCTGCGCCAGCGTGAGCGGTGTCTTGAACGGTCCCGATGCGGCGGGCGCACGGCGCTGCGCCTGCAGCGGTAGAGCTGCCGTCAGGACCGCGATCATTATCGCCAGGGGCATAACCTGCTGATCTTACTCGGAATGACCCCCTCGAGCCCGCGGGCGCGATGCGAGAACCGAGAGGCGCCGATCACAGCGGAGAGATCACCCAGAAACCTGGAATCACGTGCAGATTACCCATGATGTACCAAGGCCAGAACCGCCCGCGGCGCTCGCGCGCGAGCAGCACGTTGAACCCGACCGTCATCGGCAGCACCACCCGCGTGATGGCTCCCGTGGCTGGTGTCCAGAGCACGTCGTTCATGACGAGCATGAGCACCACGTAGCCGGCGCCGACGCGCCACCATGGCGCCCGCCATTCCATGCGGGCGGCCAGATAGCAGGCCTGCACCGCGAGAGCGAGCACCAGGCAGACCTGAAGGCCCGCGCCAGAGAAGAGCCCCGCCATCCGCAACGCCGGCACCAGGCCGCTCGCAGCAGAGGCCAGCCCGCTGCCAGGTAACGCCAACTGGTCCGAACCCGCAAAAATCGTGGAGCGGTAGATCGCGCGCAGGTAGTCCATCCAGAGCAGCAGCGGCAGGACGACCAGTGCGCACGCGACCGCGATCCGGGCCCAGTCGCGCGGGCTGCGCGGCACCGGCTGCGCCAGCACACCGAGCACGTTGGTCTCCCGTCCGAGGCCGTTGATGCCCGCGACGGTGGCGGAGGCGAGCGGATGTCCCTTCTCCGCAAGCGTGACGGCCACCACCAGCAGCACGAGACTCGGCCCGTCGAGCAAGGCGAATCGGACGGACCACAGCAGGCCGTGCGATAACAGGCAGGCACTCCACGTCGCGAGACCCCGGGGAGTCCCGGGCGGCATCCATCGCGCCAGCAGCACGGCGAGGACGAGCCACGCCGCGACGTTCTGCAGCGCATACGCCTCGAGAATCCACGCCGGCCGCCCCAGACCCGCCAGCCAGGCCGTCCAGCTGAAGAGAATCCGCCGCGCCCGGAACGGCGGGAGGTCCATCGCCCGATCGACCAGAGGATCCCGCACGAGCGGGTCGAACGCGCGCTGCGCATAGAACTGCCCGTCGTAGGTGGCCCACGCGGGGTACTCGTAATGAGGAACGGCGCGCATCGCCGGGGCCTTGTACTCGTGACCCTCGGGAAAGCCGATCAGCGAGGTAAAGCCAGTGCCCGGATGGTAAAATCTCGAAATCGACACCAAGAAAACGGCCACCAGGACGCCGGCCAGCAGCAGGCACGCCGCCCGCATCCTGCTTGCGCTGCTGCTGCCCGGTGGTTGCAGCGCACCCCGCTCGCCGGCGCCGGTTTCCACAGTTGATTTCATCAAGGACATCGATCGGGCAGAAAAGCGGCCTGTCCACGTCGTCTCGATCGGCCATCACGTCGCCGCGGGGACGGGGCACCCCGCCATCCTGGCCCCAGCCCCCAGCCGTCTCACCTGGACCATCCCCGTCCCGCGTCGCGGCGTGTTTCGCACCCTCGTTGCCTCCGCCGGCGCGGCGCCAGTGCTCGTTCGAATCGGCGTGAGCGACGCGAGGATCTACGAGGAACTGGCCGCCGTCACCGTGACGGCCGGCGGCGGCTGGTCGACGATGACGGCCGACCTGTCCGCCTACGCCGGATGGAAGTTCAGCCTATTCTATCGGCCGGACGAGCGGACCTGGCGCGTGAATCTGAGTGCGGATGCGATCGGCGGGGCTCCTGGACGCGTGGCCTGGGGCGTACCGGAGATCGTGACCGGCACCGCCGACGCCCTCGAGTATGCGCAGCGCCGGCTGCGGGTCACTCGGAATGGAGGGCCTTGACCGGATCCAGGCGCGAGGCGCGGACCGCGGGATAGAGCCCGAACACGATGCCGATCGCGACCGAGACGCCGAACGCCAGGACGATGGAGCTCGTCGTGACGATCGTCGACCACCCCGCCAGGACGCCAATCAGCTGCGACATCGCGACGCCGAGCAGGATGCCGACGACCCCCCCGGTCAGCGAGATGATCGTCGTTTCGATCAGGAACTGCCTGACCACGTCCCTCTGGCGCGCGCCGATCGCGCGCCGCACGCCGATCTCGCGCGTCCGCTCGAGGACGCTCGCGAGCATGATGTTCATGATCCCGATCCCGCCGACGAGCAGCGAGATCGAGGCGATCGCGACCATCACCATCTCGAAGATCCGCTGCGTGCGCCGCTGCTCCGCCAGCAGCTCCGCCGGCGACACGATGGTGAAGTCCCCGGCGCCGCGGTGGGCGACGTCGAGGATGCCGCGCACCAGCGCGGCGGCCGACGGCACGTCGCCGCTCGACTTCATCTGCAGGTAGATGCCGTCGATCTCGTCCTTCCGGGAGCTCTGGCCGTCCTCGAGGCGGAAGATCGACGAGTACAGGGGGACGTACACGAGATTGTTGCGATCCTGCGCGGGCAGCCCGGCCACGTCGGACTGCACCGTCAGCTGCGGCCCCGCGACGCCGATCACCTGCAGCCACTGCTCGTTCACCTTGAGGTACTTGCCCACCGGATCGTCCGCGCCGAAGAGAGAGGATGACGCGGCTTCGCCGATGACGGCGACTGGCGCCGCCGATGCGGTCTCGGTCTCGTCGAAGAAGCGCCCCGACGCCAGGCGCAGGTTGCCGATGGACGCGTAGGAAGGGCTGACGCCGTAGACGACGGGCATGTCGCCGCCAATCGGCCGGGGCAGCAGCTTGGTCGGGGTGAACCGCTTGCGCGCCGTGACCGCCGTGACGTTGTCCAGGTTCGACTGGATGACGCGCAGATCCTTGAACGACAGGCCGGCCGAGAGCTGGCGGACCTTCTGGAACGCCTGCTGGTCGCCCGCCTCGCGCGCCTCGACGATCAGATTGCGGACGCCCAGCTGTTCGATGAAGGCCATGACCTCCTGCTGCGCGCCCGCGCCGATCGACAGCATCGCGACGACCGCCGCCACGCCGAAGATCATGCCGAGCATGGTGAGCAGCGACCGCAGCTTGTGGGAGCGGAGGTTCTCGAGGCCGAGCATGAGCTCGGGCAGGAAGTCGGTGTTCCAGAGATGGCCGCGAAGCTCCGTCACTTCGAGCTGGCCCCGGACGAGGGGAGCGGCGAGGTCGAGGAGGTCTTCGAGCGCTTGGCGGCGATCTCCGGGTCGACGAGCGCGATCACCGCGCCTTCCTCGATGCCGGCGACCACCGCGCGGCTCTCCGTGCTGTCGGTGACTTTCACGTCGCGGCGCTCGAACCGCTCGCCCACCTTGAGGTACACGAACGTCTTGCCGTTTTTCTCGAACACGGACTGCCGCGGCACCTGCAACGCGCTCGGCACGACACGCCCGTCGATCACGAGCCGGACGGACGACCCGGCGAGCAGGCGCGGATCCGGCTGGTCGAAGGTGAAGGTGACGTCGAACTGCCGCACGGCCGAGGTCTCGAAGAAATTGCCGCGCGTCGCGAGGCCGCTGAGCGCGCCGACTTTTGCCGTGAAGGTCTCGCCGGGCACGGCGTCGGACTGCACGGTGGCCGTCTGGCCCGCCTGCAGGTTGTCGCGATCGGTTTCGTTGATCTTGGCGCGCACTTCCATCTTCCCGGTCTCGATGACGTCGGCGATGGCGCGTCCGGAGAACGTGGTGTCCCCCTGCCGGTACTCCGGCAGCGTCTGCCCGAAGAAGAATCCTCCCGCGGCATCGCGGTTTTCCTTCGCGGCGACGACGCCGTCGAACGTGGCCTTCACGATGAGGCTGTCGATGATCGACTGCGCGCGCTCGATCGAGAGCTGCGCCTTGTTCCGCTGCTCGACGAGGACGGCGAG
>JANOJK010000994.1:0-7169 GCA_031408165.1 Acidobacteriota bacterium
GCGCAAACGCCGCCAGAATCGCGCCGAGAGTGACGAGGCGTCGAACCATATTCGCAGGGTGCGGGCGTACGTGCCCGAAGACTGACAACTTTGCAATCTATTTGCCGATTATCTAAATCCAGGCACCTCAACTGTAACATCTTTTAAGAGAGCACGTTACAGGAAGTTTCCGAATTGGAGCTATAAACAGGATGCGAGTCGGGGGTGTGCGCACTGTGCCTTTCCAGCACAGCGATTTCGAAAACAGCCGCTAAGTCCTTTGGGCTGAGCCAGCTGAGGTGTGTTCCAAAACCGTGATGTTTCGTACCGAATTGTTCTATTTCGACACGCGTGAGGGCGCCTCTTCGAGGCCGTATTCGACAATTTTCCGGTACAGCGTCCCCCGGCTGATTTCCAGGACTGCGGCCGCCTGTTTCTTGTTCCATTTCACGCTCTCGAGGACGCGTGAGATGTGGGTGCGCTCGGCGTCGGCGAGCGACGGCAGGCGATCCAGGGAAGACTCGACCGGCGCCTCGGAGGCGTGGAGGAATTCGATGTCGGCGGGCCGGATGACGCGCCCGGGCGAGGACAAGGCCGCGCGGGAGACCGTGCTCTCGAGCTCCCGGATGTTTCCCGGCCAGTGGTACTGCATCAGCACATCGGCCGCCTCCTTCGCGAAGCTCTTGCCATCGAGCGGCAGGCCGTTGGCGGCGCAGTACCGTCCGAGGAACCGCTGCGCCAGGACGGGGATGTCGCTCGACCGCTCGCGCAGCGAGGGCAGGCGGATGGCGAACGCGTTGACGCGGTAGTAGAGATCCTCGCGGAACCGCGTGTCGCGGACGAACTGGTCGAGCGGGCGGTTGGTCGCCGAGATCAGCCGGAAGTTGACTTCGATCGACGTGTTCCCGCCGAGGCGCTCGAACCGCCGTTCCTCGAGGACGCGCAGGAGCTTGGCCTGGGCGATGAGCGACATGTCGCCGATCTCGTCGAGGAACAGCGTGCCGTTGTTGGCAAGCTCGAGGCGGCCCGGCTTGCGGTCATGGGCGCCCGTGAACGCGCCTTTCTCGTACCCGAAGATCTCGGATTCGAAGAGCGTGTCGGGCAGCGCGGCGCAGTTGACCGCCTGGAACCGGTGTGTGCCGCGACGACTGAGCTCGTGAATCATCCGGGCCACGAGCTCTTTGCCGGAGCCCGTCGGCCCGAGGATCAGCACCGAGATGTCCGACTTCGCGGCGGTGCGGATCCACTCGAAGATGACCAGCATCTTCTCGTCCTTGCCGATCATCTCGCGGAACCGCTGCACGGCGGGGGAGCGATCCTCGCTGCTGACGGTCGCCCGCCGCTCCAGGAACTCGTCGAGCAGATCGTTGATGATCTCCCCTTCGAGCTGGATGAAGCCGTATTTCGGGGCGCCGGTGCCCGTGGTCTTCTTGGTGATGCCGAACGCGACGAGCTCGCGGACGCAGTTCTCGACGTCGAGCCGCATCCGGCCGAACGTCTGCATCAGCGCCTCGACGTCGAACGTCTCCTCGGGCCGCGCGCACATGAACCGCAGGATGCCCGCGCGCAAGGGGGACTGGACGAGTCCCTGAAACTTGGCAGCGACCTCCGCCGGGTCGGCACCGCGCCGGGCGACCAGATTGTCGGCGTTACTCATGCTTGCCCAGGTGCTTTGTTCCCGTAGTAGCGGGACTGATATTCGTTGATCAATTGCTTCATTTCGACCGCGTCGCGTTTCCTGTGCCCATGACACCGCACCGGTTCCGATCCCCCGCTCGTTTCGACCACGACGTTCGAGAAGAACAGGTTCGTGTCGATCTCCACCGACGCCACGTGCGCCAGGTGGATCGAGTGCTCGCGGCGGCCGAACCACTCGGGCGTGTAGTGCACGACGTTGGACGGCGTGATCGCCACCTGCGTCGGAAACAGGTGGTTGCCCCCGGCTCCAGCGGCTCGCCCGGAACACGTGCTGCCCCGGGATCGACCGTCCGCGCATCGCCACCCACACCACCAGAAGGGCCAGCAGGGCGAGCACGCCGCCGGCCAGCCATATCAGCAGCGGGTCCGTGTCGGTCATCATTCTGGAATGACGGGAGACCTGCAGTCGCTCCGTCGGCCGTCCGTTGTCAGAGTACATCAAATGCGGGCAAAGGGCCCTCCGCCCTTGCACCGTGGTATTTTCTTGGAATGCCCCACAGAGCGCCCGGGTCCCCAGGCCACGGCCCCGGTCACTACCTCCAGGGAAAGCCGATTCGCTACTACCGTCCGACCGGCAGCGCCGAGGTCCGGGCGCTGATTGAGGGCGGCTTCCAGGCGTTCAACGCCGGGCGGCTGTCCGAGGCCTGCCACATCTACGCCGACAAGATGCTGGCGCCGGGCAGCGACACGACAATCGGCCTCACCGTCGCCGGCGCGCTCACGCCCGCCGGCCTCGGCGGCTGCGTCATCGAGCTCATGGAACGGGGCCTCGTCGACTTCATGATCAGCACCGGCGCGAATCTCTATCACGACCTGCACTACGCGCTGAATTTCCAGCTGCACCGCGGCTCACCGTTCCTCGACGACGTGGAGCTGTACGAGCAGGGGATCATCCGGATCTACGACGTCCTCTTCCCGGCGACCGTGCTGCTCGAAACCGACGCGTACATCCGCGACTTCCTGATCCGATCCGGCCTCGAGGGCCCGATCTCGACCTCCGAGCTCCATTACCGGCTCGGGCTCGACCTGCTGGAGCGCAACCCGGCGTGTGCCGAGTACTCGGTCGTGGCCAAGGCCGCGCAGTGCGGGCTGCCGGTGTACACGTCGTCGCCCGGCGACAGTTCTATCGGCATGAACATCGCGTACCACGAGCTCATGAACGGCAGTACCTTGATGATCGACCCGAACAAGGACGTCAACGAGGTCTGCGCGATCATCCTCGCGGGTCATCAGAACGGCTGCATCATCCTCGGCGGCGGGTCCCCCAAGAACTTCTACCTGCAGGGGCAGCCGACCCTCTGGGAGGTCTACGGGATCCCGAAGGGGGGCAACGACTATTTCATCCAGATCACCACCGACCAGGTCGTCTGGGGCGGACTCTCCGGCGCGACGCCTTCGGAAGCCGTCAGCTGGGGCAAGGTCAACCCGGGCGTGCTGCCAGACACGGTGGTCGCCTATTGCGACTCCACGATCGCGTTCCCGCTCTTCTGCGAATATGCGGTCGGGTCCGAGCACAACCAGCGCACGCTGCGCAGGCTGGTGCACACGCGGGAGGCGCTCGTCGCGGACCTGCTGCGGCAGGCGAAGGCGTCGAGGGCCTCGAAGGACGGCGGCGCGCCAATCACCCGGGAACCGGCCGAGATCGATCGCCACCGGTGATGGGAACCCTGTCCTCGGAACTGGGCCCGCTCGTCGAACGCGTCGCGAGCCAGCCGCGCGTGTACGCGGACGCGAACATGCCGACCGGCGTGGTCGCCTACACCCGGGAGCGGCTCGGGTGGGACGTGCTGTTCGTCATGGAGCATCCGGACCTCCGCCGCGCGCCGGACATCGAGCATTACCGGCTCGCGCGCCGGCTGGCGCGCACGCTCGTCACGCTCGACCACGACTACCTCGACGACCGGCGGTTTCCTCCGGAAGAGGGCGCGGGGGTCATCGTCTTCTGCGCGCCCGACGAACGATGGCTCCGGCGCCTTCTCACGCGGATGGACCGCGAACTGTTCCGCACGCCGGACGCGCCCGCGCTGCCGCTCGAGCGGCGCAAGCTGGAGTGGCACATCGATGCTCAGCCTGGGTCTTGATCTCTCCGCACGTCCCGCCCGCAGTGTCCTCGTCGGCGAGGACGGCGAGGTGCTCGCGCGCGGCATCGGCGCCGACGCCGGGGAAGCGATCCGCAGCGCCGGCCACGCCCGTCAGCCGGAGATCGCCGGCGCGGCGATGTTCACCGACGCCCAGGAGAGCCCGGTCGTCGCCGGCATCACCAACGTGACGCGGTGCACGCCGGGCGCGGCCGCGATGGCCGCCGAGTCGTGGATCGGCGCGGCGCGCGGCGCGAACCACGCCGTGTGCCTGTACGTCGGCGACGAGGTGTTCGCGGGCGTTCTCCTTGACGGCAAGCCCTGGAGCGGCGCGCACGGCCGCGCCGGCGCCGCCGCCTGGCTGGCGCTGAACCCCGTCGAGCGCCAGGATTACCGGAAGCTCGGAAGCCTCGCCGCCGAAGTGTCGGCCAGGGGCATCGCCCGCCGCCTGTCGTGGCGCATCCAGGCGGGGGATCGCTCCAAGGTGCTCGACAACGCCGGCGGATCCCTCGAGGCGATCACCGGACAGCTGGTCTTCGACGGCGCGCGGGCCGGGGACGGCGTCGCCCTCTCCGTCGTGCGCGACACCGCGAAGTACATCGGCATGGCGGTCGCCACTCTCGCGGCGACGATCGATCCCGAGGTCGTCGTCGTGGCCGGCAGCGTCGCGGCCGCCGACCTCATGCTCGACGCGGTGCGGCAGGAATGCCTGCGCCGCCTGCCGCCCGACGCCATGGCGGATCTGCGCGTGGAGTTCTCGACCCTCGGCCCCGACGGGATCGCGATCGGAGCCGCCCGGATTGGCATGACGGCACCGGCCGCCGCCAGATGATCCTGCTGTCGGGTGCGGATCTGGTGCTGCCGGACCGCGTCGCCGGCGGCGGGACGCTCGTGATAGACGGCGATCGCATTGTCGACATCGTCGCCGGCGCGAGGGACGGCGGCGCCCACGCCGTCCACTTCTCCTTCCCCGGCCACTACATCGTCCCCGGCTTCATCGACGTGCACGTCCACGGCGTCGACGGGATCGACGCCCTCGAGGGGGGCACCGCGATCGCGACCATGGCCGAGCGCCTCCCGCGCTTCGGCGTCACGGCGTTCTGCCCGACCTCCATTGCCTGCGACCCGGCGTCGTTGCGCCGCATGCTGTCGGGGATCCGCTCCGCCCGCACGACGCGCCCGCCCGGCGGCGCGCGCGTGCTGCCGGCGCATCTCGAGAGCAATTTCATCAACCCCGAGTACAAAGGCGCGCAGCCGCTCGAGTGCCTGCGCTCGGCGGCGCGTGGGGCGGCCGCGGCCCGCGCCTCGCACCTCCCGCCTCGCCCGTCGCACCCCGAATGGACCGGCGAAGACATTCTCGCGGAGATCGCCGCGGCCAGGCCCGACGTCGGCATCATCACCATCGCTCCGGAGATCGAGGGCGCGCTCGAGTTGATTCGTGATCTCGTATCCCACGGCCACCATGTGTCGCTTGGCCATTCGGGTGCGAGCTACGAACAGGCCGTGGAAGGAATTCGCGCCGGCGCGCGGCAGGCCACCCATCTCTTCAATCGCATGACGCCGATGTCGCACCGCGCACCCGGGCTGGCGGGCGCAGCGCTCGAATCCGACGAGCTCACGGCGGAGCTCATCTGCGACGGCGTGCACGTCCATCCCGCGGTGATGCGCACCGCGCTCGCCGCCAAGCGGCCCGAGCGCATCATGGCCATCACCGACGGCACCGCCGGGTCAGGCCTGCCGCCCGGCACGAAGACATTCATCGGCAACCGCCGGATCACCATCCGCGACGCGGCCTACCTCGACGACGGGACGCTCGCCGGCAGCTCGCTGACGATGGATCGCGCGTTCGCCAGGCTGACCTCCGAAGTGGGACTGAGCCTCCCGGACGCGTCGATCGTGTGCGCGACGACGCCCGCCAGGGCGCTCGGCCTGCAGGGTTTCGGCGTCCTCGCCGCCGGCGCCACGGCCGACCTCGTGGTTCTGGACCGGGACCTTCGCGTCGTCCAGACCTGGGTGGCGGGGGTTCTGGCGTGGCAACGGGAGGCGCGGTAAGGGGTTCTCGGGGTTTCGCGGGGTTCTCGAAGTTCTCGGGGTTCGCGGGGTTCTCGTCCAAGATCTGTATGAAATCTGTACTTCCGACCCTGGCGCTGGCCACCGTGTTGCCCTTCGGTCTGGCCGGCTGTGTCGTCGTGGACTCGCAGGGACACATTACCCGTGAGGAGAAGCGATTCACCGTGACCGGCACGCCGGAGTTGCGGCTGACCACGTTCGATGGCGCGATCGAGATTCGCTCGGGGGAGGCGAAGAGCATTCTCGTCGAGATCGAGAAGCGAGGGGCGACGAAGGAATCGCTCGACGAGCTGAAGGTCGAGGCCAGGCAGGACGGCAACCGGATCGAGATCGAGGTGAAGAAGCCGGCGCACGAAATCGTCTTCTTCGGCGTCGGCCGGATGTCCCCGACCGCGAAGCTCATCGTGACCATGCCGCGCGAAGGCAACGTGACGGCGCGGAGCGGCGACGGATCGATTCGGATCGAGCACGTGCACGGCCGGCTCGAGTTGAGAACGGGGGACGGCAGCATCCGCGCAATCGACATCGCCGGCCAGCTCACGTTGGCGACGGGCGACGGGTCGGTCACTCTGGAGGAGGTCGCCGGGGAGCTGGACGTCGACACCGGCGACGGCAGCGTGAGCGTCGCCGGCTCCCCCTCGGCGTTGAAGCTGCACACCGGCGACGGCTCGATCACCGTCCGCGCGTCCGCCGGCACGGCGATGAAGGAAGACTGGTCGATGACGACCGGCGATGGCGGCATCGCCCTGTTCCTGCCGCCCGGCTTCGGCGCCGAGCTCGACGCGCATACCGGCGACGGCTCCATTCGCAGCGAGCTGCAGATGAGCGGCGACGGCGGCGGCGACGGCGAGGACGGCGAGAAAAGCCGGCGCACGCTCAAAGGAAAGATCGGGAACGGCGGCAGGCTGCTGAGGATTCGGACCGGCGACGGCGCGATCAGGCTGAAGGCCAGCTAGGCCAGCCCGAACGGGCTGACGGCCAAATCACCAAGGTCCCCAAGGTCACGAAGATCACCAAGAAGACCTTGAGGCCTTTGTGATCTTCGTGATCTTTGTGATGAGGCCGTGGCCCCGCTCAGCGTAGCGGCACATGCCGGTAGTCCGTAGGGTCCTCCACTCCCGCTTCCCTGAAGGCGTCCCTCCGCTCGCGGCACTTGCTGCAGCGGCCGCAGTGCAACCCGTCCCTCGGCCGCATGCACGAGAGCGTCAACTCGAGCGGCACCCCGATCTCCATCCCTCTTCGGATGACGTCCGCCTTGCGCAACGCCGCGAACGGGGTGTCGATGGTGAACGGCGTGTCCAGTCCGAGCGACAGGGCACGCGACATCGCCGCGAAGAACTCCGG
>JANOJK010000682.1:0-6460 GCA_031408165.1 Acidobacteriota bacterium
CTGTCCGTACAGGTGCACCGGCAGGATGGCCTTGGTCTTCGGCGTGATGGCGCGGGCGATCTGGTTCACGTCCATCGTGAAGGTGGCCGGGTCGATGTCGACGAAGACCGGCCGGGCGCCCGTGTAACAGATGGCGGCGACGGTCGCGACGAAGGTGAACGGGACGGTGATGACCTCGTCGCCCGGGCCGACGCCGGCGCCGAGCAGCGCGAGGTGCAGCGCACTCGTGCCGGTGTTGACCGCGACGCCGTGGGCGGCGCCGCAGCTGGCGGCGAACTCGCGCTCGAAGGTCTCGACCTCCTCGCCGAGCACGTACTGGCCGCTGTCGAGGACGTGGGCGATCGCTGCGCCGATCTCGGTCTTGATGCCGGCGTACTGCGCGCGCAAATCGACAAAGGGAATCATACGGCACACCTGCTGGATGAGAGCTCGATGGCGCGGCCCGACGCGCGCATCGACCGAGTTGCGGCCTCGAGCAGCCGAACCACGCGCAGACCCGCGTGCCCGTCCACGGTGGGGGCGCGGCCGCTCGCGACACAGTCGACGAACTCACGGCACTCGACGCTGAGCGCCTCGGTGAGTGCGAGTTGGGGCGACCAGACGTCGCCGGCGCGGTATCCGACGAGCATCGCGTGGCGGGCGCCGTTGCCGCTCGCGCCGGACTCCTGGCTGCCGTTGAGCGTGATGCCCTTGTCGTACACCTTGATCTTCTCGCTCGGCTCCAGGTCGTCGTAGACGATCATCTTGCGGCTGCCGCCGATCAGCGTCCGCCGGATCTTGACGGGGGCGAGCCAGTTGACGTGGATGTGCGCCATCAGCGCCGACTCGAAGTGCAGCGTGACGTAGGCCATGTCCTCGGGCTCGCCGGGCACGTGGCCGATGCCGCTCGCCGAGACCGCCACCGGCTGGACCGCGAGAATGTGGTCCATGATCGAGAGGTCGTGGACGGCCAGGTCCCAGATCACGCTGACGTCGTGCTGGAACAGGCCGAGATTCACCCGGACCGAGTCGTAGTAATAGATGTCGCCCAGCTCGCCGCTGCTGGCCAGCTCGCGGATCTTCTTGACCGCCGCGGTGTGCACGAAGGTGTGGTCGACCCCGATGATCAGGCGGCGTGTCTCGGCCTCGTCGATCAGCCGCTGCGCCTGCTCCACGTCGGCGGTCATCGGCTTCTCGATGAAGACGTGCTTGCCGGCGCGGAGCGCCTGCAGCGCGATCTCGAAGTGGCTCGACACCGGCGTCGCGATCGCGACCGCGTCGATCCGCGGATCCCGCAAAAGATCCTGGTAGTCGGCGGTCGTCTCGACCGTCGGATAGCGGGGCGTGACTTTCGCCAGGCGATCCTGGCGGAGGTCGCTCACCGCGACCACCCGGCAGCCGGGGGTCTCGAAGAAGTTGCGGACCAGGTTCGGTCCCCAGTAGCCGTAGCCGATGATGCCGATGCCGATCACGTTGTGCCTTTCACCGCGCCGCGACGGCGCGGGCTGATGCCGATGCCCGTGTTCCGAGTGCCTTCGCGGGGACCCCCGCGACGACCGTCCCCGGTGGGACGTCTTTGGTGACGACGGCGCCGGCGCCGACGAGCGCTCCGGCCCCGATGGTGACGCCGCCCATGATGGTGGCGTTGCTGCCGATGGACGCGCCGCGTTCGACGCGCGTCTCGAGCTGTTCCCAGTCCGCGTCGGTCTGCAGCCCGCCGTGCTCGTTGGTCGCGCGCGGATCGCGATCGTTGATGAACATGACGCCGTGCCCGATGAACACGCCGTCGTCGATGGTGACGCCGGCGCAGACGAAGGTGTGGCTGGAGATCTTGCAGTGGCGCCCGATCACCGCGCCGCGCTGCACCTCGACGAACGCGCCGATGCGCGTGGCGTCGCCGATGCGGCATCCGTACAGGTTGACCAGCGCGGGCTGCGGGATCGAGACGTCCGCGCCGAGTTCCACATCAGCCGAGATCATTGAGCTCCTCCTGGACGGCCGTGACCGCCGCGCCGGCCCGCCGGCGGGGGGCGGGGCGGACGCCGCCGTGGCGCCATGTATGTTCGAGATAGACGAAGCCGAAGTCGCGGCGATCCGAGACCACGGAGAACGGGTAGGCGCGCTCGTGCAGGTCGAGCGGGCGGCCGCCGCTCGGGTCGAGGATGCCGGCGGAGATCGTGTAGGAGCCGGGGAGCAGCGCCAGCCGCGGGATGATCAGGTCGACCTCGCCGTCGCCGGCCAGCGTGCCGAGATTGCACTGGTCCATCCGCGTGTTGATGCCCGCGCAGTAGACGCCGTCCGCGCCATGGATGTCGATCGCCACGTGCGGCTGCGCGACGGGCCGGCGCGCCCGGTAGCGCACCTGGATCGTCATCGCGCCACCGGTCTGGAAGAGCGGCGACGGCGCGCCATCCCCGTGGAGCAGCCGGACGTCGGTGATCTGCACCGGGCGGTTGGGGTCGGCCGGCGGGGCGGCGGCGGCGTGGCGCCCGGCGCGGCGGAATTCGTTGACCGCCTCGGCCGGCCGGCCGTCGAACTGCACGATGCCGTGATCGATCAGGATCGCGCGCGTGCAGAGATCGACCACCGCCGTGAGATTGTGCGAGACGAAAATGAGCGGCACGCCGCGGGCCAGGAGCTCCCGCATGCGCGCGACGCACCTCTCCTGGAAGCCGACGTCCCCGACGCTCAGGACCTCGTCGACGAGCAGGACGTCCGGATCGAGGTGCGCCGCGATGGCGAACCCGAGCCGCGCGTTCATCCCGGAGGAGTACCGCTTGACCGGCGTGTCGATGAACTCCTCGACGCCGGAGAACTCGACGATGGCGTCGAACTTGCGCCCGATCTCCGCGCGCCGCATCCCCATGATGGCGCCCTGGAGGAACACGTTCTCCCGCCCGGTCAGGTCCGGGTGAAAGCCGGCGGCGACCTCGATGAGCGCGCCGATCCGGCCGCGGAGCGCGAGCTGCCCGCACGTCGGCCTCAGAATCCTGGTCAGGAGCTTCAGCAGGGTGGATTTGCCCGCGCCGTTGGGCCCGATGATCCCGAGCGCCTCGCCGGGCCCGACTTCGAACGAGAGATCGCGCAGCGCCCAGAACTCTTCCTCCGCGAGGGCGTCGCTTCGACGGCGCCGCGTCGCGCGGGCCACGAGCGCCGGCAGCAGATCGCGCAGGCTGTCGTGCCGCTCACCCTTGCGGAACTTCTTCCAGACGTGGCTGACGGTGACCACGCTCATCTCAGAGGTTCTCCGCAAAATCGAACTCGGCCGCATGGAACGCCGCCCAGGCCGCCACCAGCAGCACGACAGATGCGGCCGCGGTGATCCAGAAGGCGGCGGAGGGGACGCGTCCCGCAATCAGCACGTCCCGGAAGGCGTCCACCAGGTGCGTCATCGGGTTCAGCGCCAGCGCCGCCCCGAGCCGCCCGCCGATGCGCCCGATGGGATACACGACCGACGTGGCGAACATCCACACCGCGATGACGATCTCGAAGAGGTACTTCACATCGCGGTAGAACAGGTTGGCCATCGAGATGAAGAGCGCCGCCGCCGCGGTGAAGATCGCCAGCGCGCCGACGACGACCGGCAGCAGCAGGATCGTCCAGCCCGGGTTCACCTGGTAATAGACCAGCACCGCTCCGAGCACCACCAGCGCAACCGCGAAATCGACGAGCGAGACCAGCACCGCCGAGAAGGGGAAGATTTCCCGCGGAAAGTACACCTTCGTGACCAGGCTCGGGTTGCTCGTCAGCGACGTCACCGAGAAGCGCAGCGATGAGGCGAAGAAGTTCCATGCGACGAGGCCGCAGAACGCGTACACCGGGTAGGGGCCCCCCACCTCGATCGTCGCGACGCGCGTGAAGATGACCGAGAAGATCGCGGTGTTGACGAGGGGCATGAAGACGGCCCACCCGAAACCCATGATCGTCTGCTTGTAGCGGAGCAACAGGTCGCGCGCCGTCATGCGCGCGAGAAGCTCGCGGTACTCCCACTGTTCGGTGATTAGTTCGGCCAGCATGATTCGTGTGCTGGCCACCTGAGCAAACAGCCGTCCAACTCGCGGCGAGGGGCGGGAAACTCCTGCCCCGCCCAGCGTTTACGCGGGTTTTGCGCCGCGCGCGGGCCCCGCGGACAGCGGCGGCGAAACCGATAGTCTGCCTGTAGAGCGACTAAAGGTCGCCGCCCTGGATCGCGCCGCGCGGATCCGGCTCGAAATTGACCCGATCGGTCGCACGCCCGGCCCAAAGCGGTTCTCCCGCCGGGGGAAAGATCGGCCGGGCGGCTCCCGAGGGCAGCGTCGTCCGGGGCACCCGGCCGCCGCGAACGCCCCTCAGAACCCGGGATCGGGATAGGGATGACCATCCCTGCGCCACAGGCCCCCCGCCCGGCAGACCTGCCGCGCGGCAACTGTCAGGCGCGCGGGCCTCAGGCAGACACGCGAAGTCTTCCTCCGCGGCGACTATCGTCTGACCACGGCAGACTCCTGCCCGCCATGGAGCCCCCGCCCAGCCGTCGCCATGGGGGACCCCGTCAGTAAGTCCTTAATGTACCTTGAAGTCTAGTCATATACCTTACTGAACTAAAAGTGTAATCCATTGTGGCAGCTTAGTTGCTATTGCTGGGCACTGAGTTCACATCGCGAAACCCGAGTGAAGGACCGTGCACACGTAGACGCGATACGTGTGCGGACGCGCGGTCCTCACAGTCGAAGGAACCGGCCGGACCGGTGCCTCGCCACAAAAAATTATGACGATCCAGACGCACCGTGACACCGCCGGCCGTCCTTTCCTGCGCCTGTTGTCTGCCTTCGCCGCCGCGGCCGTGCTCGCCGCCGCCGGCGCAGGCTGGCGAATCGCGCAGGCACAGAGCAACCCGATCGTCATAGAGAACGACCAGACGGGCGATACCGACTGGGACGTCTCGGGGGCCGGCGATGCCACGATCCAGGGCTTCGCAAGCGACATCAGCGTCAACAAGGGGCAGCCGATCGCCTTCAAGATCAAGACGGATTCGGTCAGCTACACGATCGACATCTATCGTCTGGGCTACTACCGTGACGCGGGGGCGCGAAAGATCACGGCCACGCCGCTGCTGCCGTCGGCCACGCTGCCGCAGGCGCAGCCGGCCTGCGCGACCGAGCCGGCGACCGGCCTGGTGGATTGCGGCAACTGGGCGGTCTCGGCGACGTGGACGGTGCCGGCGAGCGCGGTGTCGGGCGTCTACCTCGCGAAGCTGACGCGCTTCGACGGCGGCGGCGGCTCCAGCCACATCGTCTTCGTCGTGCGCGACGACGCGCGGCAGGCCGACGTGGTCGTGCAGACCTCCGATACGACGTGGCAGGCCTACAACCGGTATGGCGGCGGCAGCCTGTATTGCGGCGGCCCGATCAGCAACGCCGGCAGCGCCTACTTCAATTCGTGCGCGACACGGTCCGCGAAGGTGAGCTACAACCGTCCGATCGACACCCGCGATCATGACGCGACCAGCTTCATCTTCAACGCCGAATACCCGATGCTCCGGTGGCTCGAGGCCAACGGCTACGACGTCAAGTACATCAGCGGCGTGGACACCGATCGGCGCGCCGGGGATCTCGTGGGCGCGAAGAAGCCGAAGGTGTTCATGTCGTCCGGCCACGACGAATACTGGTCGGGCGCGCAGCGCGCGAGCGTGGAAGCCGCGCGGAACGCGGGCGTCAGCCTCGCGTTCTTCAGCGGCAACGAGATGTACTGGAAGACGCGGTACGAGCCCAGCATCGACGGGTCGAGCACCGCCTACCGGACGCTCGTCAGCTACAAGGAAACGCTGGCCTCCGCGAAAATCGATCCCGCCGTCGACGGCTCGGGCACCCCGATCTGGACCGGCACGTGGCGCGATCCGCGGTTCAGCCCGCCCGGCGACGGCGGACGCCCCGAGAACGGCCTCATCGGCCAGATCTGGACGGTCAACTCGGGCTCGGCGGCGATCAAGGTGCCGGCATCCATGGCGGGCATGCGGTTGTGGCGGGACACGCGCGTCGCGGCCCTGACTTCCGGCGTGGCGACGCTGTCGCCCGAATCCCTGGGGTATGAGTGGGACGAGGACCTGGACAACGGCGCGCGGCCGACGGGTCTCATCCACCTGTCCTCGACGACGGTCGCGGGCGTCGAGAAGATCATCGATTTCGGCAGCACCGTCGGCACCGGCACGGCGACGCACAACCTGACGCTCTATCGGCACAACAGCGGCGCCCTGGTGTTCGGCGCGGGGACGGTGCAGTGGGCCTGGGGTCTGGACGGCTCCCACGACATGGGATCGCCGGCCGCGCACGTGCCGGATCACGCGATGCAGCAGGCCACCGTGAATCTGCTGGCGGACATGGGCGCGCAGCCCGGTTCGCTCCAGGTCGGCGCCGAGCCCGGCCGGCCGCTCGTCGCCGCCAGCGCGTCGGCGGACATGTTCGCGCCGACCTCGACCATCACCTCTCCCGCGGCTGGCGCCCAGGTC
>JANOJK010001007.1:0-4668 GCA_031408165.1 Acidobacteriota bacterium
GCGTCCACCGTGCGAAACTGCCTCGTGACCCGGCATCGAGAGACGACATTGCCGTTGCAGGACAACCGGGACGTGACGGGATGGAGTTCATGAAACGCCAATCAGACACCCGCTCATCGAGCATGAGGGTCGCACGTCTCGTGGTCGCGATCGCCGTCGTGACCGGTGTGGCCAGGAGGTGTGAGGTGTTCCATCGACCGCGGTTCCACGCCGCGCTCTTCTTCGTTCTCCTGATCTCGACAGCCGTCGCGTGCGGCGGCGGCGACTCCGCGGCGGCACCCGCCACCCAGGCCCCGGCGCCGACGCCCGGCCCCCCAGGCTGGACCCTCGTCTTCGCAGACGAATTCGACACGGCCGGCGTGCTCGACCCCGCGAAGTGGGGCTATGAGATCGGCTACATCCGCAACGACGAGAAGCAGTACTACACGTCACGCTCCGAGAACGTGCGGGCCGAGGGTGGGAACCTCGTGATCGAAGGCCGCAAGGAAGCCCACCAGGGCTATGCCCACACATCGGCGAGCATCAACACGCTCGGGCGGTTCGAGTTCCTGTACGGGCGCGTCGAGGTCCGGGCGAAGCTGCCGACCGGCAACGGCGCCTGGCCAGCCGTCTGGATGCTGGGCACCAACATCCGGCAGGCCGGGTGGCCGGCCTGCGGTGAGATCGACATCATGGAGAATGTCGGCTTCGATCCCGTCCGCATCCACAGCAGCGTCCACACGGCCGCCTACAACCACACGATCGGCACGCAGAAGACGGCGAGCGTCACCGTCGCGAACCCGTGGGAGGACTTCCACGTGTACGCCATGGAGTGGTACGCCGACCGCATCGACGTGTTGGTCGACGGCCGGAAGTATTTCACCTTCCGGAACGAGGGCACGGGCTCGCGCGCGTGGCCGTTCGACAAGCCGCAGTACCTGCTCGTCAACCTCGCGATCGGCGGATCGTGGGGTGGCCAGAAGGGCATCGACGACTCGCGTTTCCCTCACCGGTACCTGGTGGACTACGTGAGGATCTACCAGCAGAAGTGACTGGCGCGGGCCGGCGCCCGCAGGCGTCGGCGGCCGCCTGGTGAAGATTCGCCACACACCGACTCTCGGGTTTCACTGGTCGGTTTGAGGCGAAGCTTCACTGGAAGACCTCCGCTGCCCGGTGTACAGTCGCGCGTGTTCCTTGATGACTTCACTGCGTGACACACTCCAGGGCGCCCTCGTGATGGCGCCGATGACCAAAGGCTCGAACCTGCCGTATCGCCAGCTCTGTCAGGAGCTCGGCGCGCGAGTGACGATGAGCGAGATGGCGGTGGCGCGGCGGCTGAAGCAGAAGCGCCGCGGGGAGTTCGTGCTCATCCGCCGGGCGCCCGACGAACGATTCTTCGGCGTGCAGCTGGCGGGGAACAAAGCCGAGGAAATGGCCTGGGCTGCGGAGCTGGTGGAGGCGCGCGGCGCCGACCTCGTCGACGTGAATCTCGGCTGCCCGATTGACTACTTCACCAGCAAGGGCCTTGGCGCGGCGCTCGCCCGCGAACCCAGGCGCGTGCGGCGCATTGTCGAGGCGATGAAGCAGGCCGCGCGGCGGATCCCGGTCACCGTGAAGATCCGCCTCGGATGGAACGATGAGCACCGCAACTATCTGGACGTCGCGCGCGCGGCGGTCGAGGGAGGCGCCGACGCGGTGTTCGTTCACGGCCGAACCCGCGCGGCCCGGTACACGATGTCGGCCGACTGGAGCGCGATCGCCGAAGTCGCCGCCGCGGTCCCGGTGCCGGTTGTCGGTAACGGCGACCTGCTGTTCCGCCACGAGATCGACGCGGCGCTCGGGACCGGTTGCACCGCCGTCATGACGGCGCGCGGCGCGTTGATCAAGCCGTGGCTGTTCCGCGAGGCCACCGAGGGGGACCTCGATCCGACCGGCGACGAGCGGCTGGAAATATACCGGCGCTACGTCGCGCTCGCGAAGGCGCACTGGGGGGCGGACGAGCACGGCGTGGGAAGAATCCGTGAATTCCTGCTCTGGCACCTGGGATTCTGGTGCCGATACGCCCCGCGGCGCGCCGATGGCAGCTATCCGGCGATGCAGCGGCGCGAGTCCTGGATCCCGCGCACCGCGCTCGAAGCGTTGCTCGCCCGCTCGGATGCGCCGGCGCATGCGTATCTCGCGGACCGTTTGCTGGCAGAGGAGGCGATCGAGGTCGACGCGGCACCCGAGCCGGCCGAGCCCCGCGAGATTGATGACGATGTGGCGGAGGCGGGATGACGGTACTGAGGCGTATGATCAGAGAGCGCACCGTGAACACGTTTTCCATCGGGGGGTCGTGATGGACGATCTTCGCCACGCCCTCCGCAGCCTGCGCCGGCACCGGGGATTCACGGCGGTCGCCGTCCTCACGCTGGCCCTGGGCATTGGCGTCAGCATCAGCCTCTTCGGGATGGTCAGCGCCTTCTTCCTGCAGCCGCTGCCCGTCAGGGATTCCGATCGGCTGGTGATCGTGATGCAGCGCGGCGAGGTGATCGACGTGCCGTACGGGCACTCGTATCCGGACTACCTCGATTACCGTGAGGGCGCCCGCACGTTGACCGATCTCGCGGCCTACATGGCGGCGCCGGCGCACGTGGGCGCCCGCGGACAGACGCCTGAACGGACGTGGGTCGAAATCGTCTCGCCGAACTACTTCGCGCTCGCCGGCGTGTCCCCGGCGTTCGGCGACTTTCCGCGCCCTGACGCCCCCGGCACGTCCTCGGCCCCCGCG
This sequence comes from Acidobacteriota bacterium, assembly GCA_031408165.1. Taxonomy (GTDB): domain Bacteria; phylum Acidobacteriota; class Vicinamibacteria; order Vicinamibacterales; family 2-12-FULL-66-21; genus JAICSD01. Next base: position 2,750 of record JANOJK010001007.1, read on the forward strand.
GTCGTGCTCAGCTATCGTTACTGGCAGCGGCGGTTCGGTGGAGACCCCGCGCTCGTCGGACAGATGATCACGGTGAACGGACGGGCATTCACGGTGATGGGCATCGCCCCGGCGAGCTTCACCGGCCTCTCGTGGGCGATGGCCGTCAGCGCGTTCGTCCCCGCCGGCGCGATGGGCACGTTGATGGAAGGCGGAGACGCCTTCCGCGAGAACCGGGCCGCGCCCGCGTTCCGGATGATGGGCCGGCGCGCTCCCGGAACAACGCTCCAGGACGCGCGCGCCGAGTTCGAGGTGATCGCGAGGCGCCTGGCGGCCAGCTACCCCGCCGAGCACAAGAACAGCCGCGTCCTCCTCATTCCGGAAAACCGCGCGCGGCCGGACCCGTCCATCGCCGGCTTCCTCCCGATCTTCGCGGTCGTGTTCGCCGCGATGGTCGGGCTCGTGCTGCTGATTGCGTGCGCGAACGTCGCCAACCTGATGCTCTCGCGCGCAGTCTCACAACAGCGGGACCTCGTGATTCGATCGGCGCTCGGCGCGAGCCGTTTCCGTCTCGTGCGACTGCAGGTCGTCGAGAGCCTGGTGCTCGCTGCAGCCGCCGGCGTCCTCGGGCTCCTGCTCGCCGAGTGGGCGGGGCGCGTGCTCGCCACCTTTGCGCCGTCAGGCGACATTCCCGTCAACCAGGAGCATCCGTTCGACTGGCGGATCTACGCGTTCGCGCTGGGCATCTCCGTGGTCGCCGGCGTCGCGGCGGGACTCTGGCCGGCCCGCAAGGCCACACGCTTCGATCTCGTCACGTCGCTGAAGGACGGCGGCGGCGGCGCCGGCGTGTCGCGGCACGCGCTGCGCAACCTCCTCGTCATCGGCCAGGTGGCGATGTCGCTCGTCGTGCTGGTCAGCTCAGGCCTGTTCCTCCACAGCCTGCAGCGGATGCAGACGCAGGCGCTCGGCTTCAGGCCCGACAACCTCCTGATGATGTCGGTCGATCTCGGGCTCCAGCAGTACAGCGAACGGCGCGGCCGCCAGTTCCTGGACGCCCTGGTGACGCGCGCCGAGGCGCTGCCCGGCGTGCGCTCGGCAACCGTCGCGGTCCACGTCCCGTTCGACTACGGCATCCAGTTCACCGACGTCGGCATCGGACGGGAGATCCCCGGCTCGAAGGACGGCTATCTGTCCACCCCCTACAACGCCGTGGGCCCGAGGTTCTTCGAAACAACCGGCGCGACAATCTTGAACGGACGGGCGCTCGATGCCCGTGATGACGAACGTTCCCGGCGGGCGGCCGTCGTGAACGAGACCATGGCGCGCACCCTGTGGCGCGGAAAGGATCCGCTCGGACAGCGTTTCCGGTTCGGCCGGGACGGCGAGTGGATCGACGTCGTGGGCGTGGCCGCTGACGGCAAGTACGTGATGCTTGCCGAGCAGCCGCGGCCCTACTTCTACGTCCCGCTGGCACAGCAGTACCGCTCGCCCGTCACGATCGTGGTGCGGACCGCGTCGGATCCCGCCGCGCTCGCGACGCCGCTCCGTCGCCTCCTGAGCGACCGGGATCCCGACCTGCCCGTCTTCAACGTGCGGACGATGGAGGAGCACATTCAGGAGAGCGTGTTTGCGCTCATGCCGTTGCGCATCGGCGCGTCGATGGCGGCTGTGCAAGGGGTCATCGGCCTCCTGCTTGCCGTGATGGGCCTGTACGCCGTCGTCTCGTACGCGGTCGCGCGGCGGACGCGCGAGATCGGCGTGCGGATGGCGCTCGGCGCTACGCGCGGCGATGTGCTGCGCCTCGTCGTCACGGAAGGCATGCGCCTGTCGTTCATCGGCCTTGGCATCGGCCTCCTGCTGGCGTGCGGCGTCGGCCTCGTGCTGTCCCGCGTTCTGTACGGAGTGGTGCCGATAGACGTCCCGGTGCTTGGCGCCGTCAC
>JANOJK010000687.1:0-5657 GCA_031408165.1 Acidobacteriota bacterium
CTGAAGCTGCCCTCCGGATCCTGCGCATACGGGAAATAGACGACCGGCGACATGGCCCGGTCCAGGTCCCCGAACCGCTCGTCGCCGACCACACCGACAATGGTCCACTGCGGCCGCCCCTCGAAGAACTCGAACACGATCCGATGGCCGATCGCGTCACCATCAGGAAAATAGTGACGGGCCAGCGTCCGGTTCACGACCACGACGCGCGGAGCGGCGGGCGTATCGGACGGCTGGATCCTCCGGCCTTCCATGAGCGGGATGCCCATCAACGCGAAATACCCGGGCGTCACGTCCCGAATCAGGGGGTTTGACGAGGGGGTCGAGGCGCGGCCGACAATCGTGAAGTCGCCGCTGTTGCCGAGCCCTGTCAACGGAAGCTGGTTGATCGCTTCGGCCCCCAGGACGCCGGGAGCGGCACGGACACTCTCGAGAATCCGGTCGACGGCGGCGGCCATCTCTTCCCGGCCCTCGTACCGGCCGGGTGGGAAGTTCAGCCGCGCCGAGACGAGCCCGGCGATCTCGAAGCCCGTGGACACCTGCGTGAGCTTCGCCACGCTGCGGCCGACGAGCGCGGTTCCCGCGAGCAGGACGACGGCCAGCGCGATCTGCGCGGCGACGAGCACTGCCCGCAGCCGGGTCTCGGCGCGGCCTGCGGTCGCGCGCACGCCCGTGACGAGAACATTCGTGTGCCTCGCCGAGCGGAACGCGGGCACGATGCTGGCCAGGATCACCGCCACGCCCGTGAGAAGCAGGCTGAGCGCCGCGGCGCGCGGCGAAACCGACAGGGTGTCTGCGTAGGGGAGCACGGCACGGAATCGGGCCGGTGTAATGGCCGCGAACGTGGACACCGCCCACGAGCCGAGAAGCAGCCCAAGCGCGGAACCGAGCACGCCGAGAAACAGCGCTTCGACGACGAGCAGTCGGACGAGGCGCAGCGTCGTGGCGCCGAGCGCCGTGCGCACGCCGACCTCCCGGGCGCGGCCGTTGGCCCGCGCGAGGACCAGGCCCGACACGTTGGTCGCCGCCACGAGCAGCACGAGAAGCGCCGCTCCAAGCAGCACGAGGAGCGCCGGGCGGACGCCCGCCACCATGTCGTCACGCAGAGGCACCGCGCGGAGGCCCGTCGAGGTGTGCCAGGCGTCGCCGCTGCCGTTCCATGCGGCGGCGGCCGCGCGTACATCCTCTGCCGCGGCCTGGACCGGCACGTCCGGACGTCTCGAGGCGATGATGTCGAGGAAATGCAGGTAGCGCCGGGTCTCCTGCGCCACCGACGGCCGCAGCGGCAGCCACACCTCCGGGTCCGCGCGCGGAGGGAACACGAACGACCGTGGCAGCACGCCGACGATCGTGTGGGCCTGCCCGCCCAGCACGATCACCCGGCCGACGGCCGCGGGGTCGGCGCCGAACCTGCGCCTCCAGGCGCCGTCGGAGAGCACGACCACCGAAGCCGCGCCGCGGACGCCATCCGCCGGGGTGAAACCACGGCCCAGCGCCGGCGTGACGCCGAGGACATCGAAGAACCGCGAGGTGATTTCAATCGCCGGCATCCGTTCGACCGCGCCGGAGCCCGTGAGCGTTCGGCTCCCGCCGGAGTATCCGGCAACCGCCGAAAACGAGCGCAGGCGTTCGGAGAGGTCGTTGAAGTCCCACCACGACACGGTCGCGCCGGAGCGCACGGCGTCCGACTCGCGGATGGCATAGATGCGATCGCCGTTGCCGTACGGCAGCGGCCGCAGGAGGATCGCTTCGACGACCGAGATGACGCCAGTGGTGATCCCGGCGCCGAGCGCCATGGTGACGATGGCGGCGGCGGCAAAGCCGGGCTGCCGCCGCAACACGCGACTGGCGCGGCGGAGGTCGCCGCCGAGATCGGCGAGCGGCGAGGCGCGGCGCCAGCGCGACATGACGGCGGCGGGCAGAGACGCGAACGCCTGCGTCCAGTACCACCAGCGTGCGCGGGCCGGTGACGCGACCGCGCGCTGCGCGAACTCCTCGTCCAGGTCTCCGATGATCACCAGGCGGTCCTCGCGGCCGGCCAGCCAGCGGACGAGCGCCCTCGGGATGCGTGGCGGCATCAGGGCCGCCGCCGCGCCGGCCGGAACTCCAGGCCTGACCACATCCGCGCCTGCAGGTCGCGAGCGCCTTCCAGCGCGTCTTTACCGCGCGGCGTGATCTCGTAGAAGCGCCGTGCGAGGCCCGACCGCTCCGCGCCGCCGGGCAACTCGCACTCGCGCGCGAAACGCTTGCCCACCAGACGCTCGAGCGTGGCATACACCGCGCCGATGGACGTGCGTCGTCCCGCGCGCGCCTCGATCTCGGCGCGGACCCGCATGCCGTACGCCTCGTCCCCGAGCCGCGCCACCGCGAGCAGCACGACCTGTTCGAATTCGCCGAGGTAGTCGCCGCGACCCATGCCGGTGATTTCTACATAATAGAAATCACCCTGTCAAGTTCGTCAGACCGGGTACGGCACGCCGAGGACGCGGTCCCCCTCGGAAGACAGGAAGCTGATCACCGCGCGCCGGTGCCGCGCCTCGGCGCGGCGCGCGATGTCGGCGAACGCTGCAGTGGTGCGCACGGCGTCGAGCCAGGGGTCGCGGGTCAACGCCGGCAGGCAGAAGAACCCGTCGTCCACGACCGACGAGAGCGCGGCGAGGCCGCGGTCGGTGTCATCGAGGTAAATCAGGTGCCGCGCGACGTAATAGCGCCCTTCCGGATCCGGAATGTCGAGCTGCGGGAGGATCGCCGCCAGGCTGCGCTCGCGGTCCCCGCGAACGAGCTCGGTGAGCGCGCGCGCGAAGTGCTGCAGGCGGCCGGGAAGGGTCGTGTCGGCCGCCTCGAGCGACGCCCGCGCCTCTTCGTTGCGGCCGAGCATGACCAGCGCGAGGTTGCGCGTGTAGGGAATCAGCTCGGACGAGAACTGGACGGTCCGCAGATAGTCGCCGCGCATGAAATGGGTGTGGGCGATGCTCGTGACGATGCGCGGATCGAGACGGAAGGCATTCTCCGCCGCCGCGATGGAGGCCTGGAGCAGGCCGCAATAGCGGGAGGCGTGCGCGAGACCGGCGAACAGCTCCGGATCCGAGCGGCGATCGCGCGCGCGGCGGAGGAGCCGCACCAGCGCTTCTTCCGCGCGGCCGAGATCCACCTCGATGTGGGCGTAGAGGTTCTCGGCCGGCGAGAGATCCGGATTCAGTTCGAGCGCGCGGCGGACCGCGCGCTCGGCCTCGCGGAACCGCGCCTCGTGCGTGCCGTCCACGTACTTGCCGAGCATCCGCTGCATGCGGGCGATGCCCACCCAGGCGGGCGCGTAGTCCGGATCGGCCTCGACGCACGTCTGATAGAGATCGAGCGCGGACTGCCAGTGCGTCGAGTCGCGGCTCAGCTCGTTGCCGCGCAGGTACAACTCGTAGGCGCGCGGTCCGGCAGGGACGTCCTTGCGCAGCTGCGTCCGCTCCCGCGCGCTCAGCGGCAGCGACAGCGAGTCCACGAGCCGCTGCGTCAGATCGTCCTGCAGCTGGAACAGGTCGCCGACCGGCACCTGCATCGTGTCCGACCACAGCACCGTGGCGCCCGGCACCGCCACGAGCTGCGCCGCAACGCGGAGCTGGGGCCCGGCGCGGAGGATCGTGCCGAGCAGCACGGCGTCCACCTGCGCGTCGGAGGCGATCGCGCGGAAGTCCGGCGTCTCCGCGGCGTAGCGCAGCGCCGCGGCACTCGATCGCACCACGAGCGACTCGAGGCCGGAGACGGCGCTCGTGACCGCGTCGGGCACGCTGAAGGCGAGGAAATCGGTTTCCGGATCCGGGCGCAGCATCCGGAACGGCAGCACGATCAGCCTGGTGACCGTACGGGCCGCCATCCCGGCGCACGGCTGCGCGGTCGCCATCGCATCGCGCAGCTCGGACGCCATCGCCGCGGCGCTCACCGGCCGGTCCGCCGGGCTCTTCGCCAGCGCGCGGCGCACCACCCGATCGAACGCCATGACCGCGGTGTCGCCCGCGAGCGGCGGCGGCTGCTCGTTCAGGATCTTGTGGAAGACCTCCATCGGCGTGCGGCCGTCGAACGGCGCGCGCCCCGCGATCATTTCGTAGAACACGTCCCCGGCCGAGAAGAGGTCGGCGCGCGGATCCATCGGCTCGCCGCGCAGCTGCTCGGGGGCGCAGTACACCGGCGTCCCGATCAGCGTCCCCGGCAGCGTCAGCTTCGGCGCCGTCCGATCCATGACGGACGCCGCGGCGACGCCGAAGTCGAGCAACTTCGCGCCGTGGCCCGTCAGGAAGATATTGGACGGCTTCAGGTCGCGGTGGATGATGCCTGCCGCGTGGAGCGCGTCGAGGCCCGCGAGGACCGCCAGCGCGATCGGCAGCGCCTCGCCGGGGGCGAGCGGCCCGCGCGTCAGCCGCTGCGCGAGCGACTCCCCCTGGAGGAACTCCATGGCGAGAAACAGCTCGTCGCCTTCCTCCCCGAGCTCGTACCACTGGCAGATGGACGGATGGTTGACGCGCGCGGCCGCGCGCGCCTCGCGCTCCAGACGTTCGCGGGACGACGCGATGTCGCTGTCCGAACGCAGCGTCTTGATGGCGACCGGGCGGTCCAGGCGCTCGTCGTGGGCCGAGTAGACGACCCCCATGCCGCCCTCACCGAGCACCCCGGTGATGCGGTAGCGGCCGACGGTCGAGCGTTTCAGGCGGTCCTCCACCGGCGAAGTGTAATGCGCCGGCGGGCCGTTCATCCAGTCATCGCCTACGCAATTCTGTAATTGCCGGCGCGGATCCGTGCCGGAGGGCGGGACACGGCATAATCGACATCGCCTCTCACGTCGCCGCGCGGCGGGGGGCATGCTAGTCTGGCGGCATGACGCACTTCGTCACCGCCGCCACGCTCATCGCGCTCGTAACCGGCACGGGACCCGTTTCGGCGCAGACTCCGGACGCCGCCACGCGCGAGCGGATTGTCGTCTCGCCCGCCTGGCTTGCGCAGCACGTCACCGATCCGGACCTGGTGCTGCTGCACGTCGGCGCGAAGGCGACCTACGACGCCGGGCACATCCCGAACGCGCGCCTCGTGACCCTTCGCGATGTCGCGGCGGGTGACGCCACGGCCACCACGCTGACGCTCGAAATGCCGCCTGCCGGCGTTCTGCGCGATCGGCTCGCCGCGCTCGGCATCTCCAACCGCTCCCGCATCGTCGTCTATCAGTCCGACGACCAGTGGACGCAGTCCACCCGCGTGATGCTGACGCTCGATTATGCGGGCCTCTCGAACGTCTCGTGGCTGGACGGCGGGCAGAAGGGGTGGACGAAGGCCGGCCAGGCGCTATCCATCGACCTGCCGGCGGTCAAGACCGGAGACCTGTCGCCCTTGAAGACGCGGCCGGTCGTAGTCGAGGCCGATTTCGTCAAGGCGCACCTCAATACGCCAGCGTTCGCGATCGTGGACGCGCGGGCACCGGCGTTCTACGACGGGAGCCGCACCGGCGGCCGGGCGCCGGCCGAGCACAAGACCGGGCACATCGCCGGTGCGCTCAATGCGCCGTTCGACTCGTTCACGTCCGCCGACGTGCAGCTGAGGCCCGCGGACGAAATTGCCGCGGTGTTCACCAGGGCCGGCGTGAAACCGGGCGACACCGTGATCGGCTACTGCCACATCGG
>JANOJK010001013.1:0-2071 GCA_031408165.1 Acidobacteriota bacterium
AGGTTGCCGCCAATGTTGCCAAGCACGACCGTCCCGCCATTCGGATCGATGACCACCGGGTTCGAGCCGGTGCAGGTCGCGGCCGGCGCGGTGAGGACGGACGCTGCCACGGCGGCGCAGATCAAGACGGCCGAGTTCTGATTCGCCGTCGGCGGCATCGGGTTCGGCAGCGCCGGGGTCTCGAAATTCAGGGGCTGCGGCAGCTCGACGAGGTTCATGTTGTCCACGACCGCCTTGCCGGAGGTGGTCAGCGCGGTCACGCCGCTGCCGTTCACACACGCGCCGACACCCTTGCGCGGCGACGTCAGCGAGCCGTGCACGCCGACATTTCCGCCGATGGTCATGTTGCCGTTGGTGCCGACATTGCCGCCGAAGCTGTCGGGAGACGCGGCCGAGCCCGAGACCCTGGAGTCGTAGCTCTTGGTCTCCACGGTGCCGCCGAGGTCAATCGCGCCGCAGCCCGTGCCTGTCGCGAAGACCGCGAAGGTCTGGGCATCGACCAGCTGGCGTTCCATGACCGCGGTCACTTCGACGGTCCCCGACGGCGCGCCCCCCAGTGTCGGAACACGTCCGACCGCGGTGATCTCCCAGGTCTGGATGGTACCGGTCCCGCCGCCATACGAGGTCACTCTGCGCATCGACATGAGTCTCGCGGTGGCGCCATAGGTGACCGTGCCGAGCGCGGCGTTCGTGGTCGTCCCCGACACGTTGGTCGCGAGGGTGCCCTGGACGGCGGCGCTGAACGCGGCCGTGACCAGCGCCTGCGGATAATTCGAGGTCACCCCGTCGACGCCCCCCGACAGCACGACCGGACCGACGGTGGGGCAGCCGGATACGCAGGTTACGGGCGAGACCGTGAGGTTGTAGTTGGCAAACGTGCTGGGCGGAGTGTAGGTGGACGTGCTCAGGAAGTTGAGCGCCTTGTGCACCCCGGCCTCGCCCGCGTAGCGCGCCTGCGACATCGTCCGGTAGTTCCGGGTCGACGCGGTCTCTGTCTGGGACAGGAACATCAGCGACACCGCCAGCGCCGACAGCGAGGCCATCAGGAACAAGGTGAAGACGAGCGCGATGCCGCGCTCATTCGATCGTGTCGGGTCCATGGTCATGGGCAGGCTCCGGCGGTCAGCCAGCCGCACGGCAGAAGCGCCGTCACGACCGGGGGAGGCGGCTGAATGCGGTTCCGCATTCCCATGCTCGCCAGCATCCACGCGTTGAACACGTTGCGCGGCGAAACGTTCAGCAGCGCCTTGGTTTCCGTCTGCTTCCGCTTGGTCACCTGATCGAGCTGCTGGGTCTCGACCGTCAGCGTAATCGCGACGTCGGTCACGAAATAGGTGGCCGTCGCCGTACTGGGAGGAATGATCACCGCCTCGGTCTGGTAGGTGAAACACGGGCTGCCGTCGGGATTCGCGACGACGTTGCTCAGCAGGATCTCCGACGCGGCCGGCGCCGACTTGGTCGCCCCGGTCACGATGGGAATCGAGTTCCGGTACAGATTGCCGGTCGTGGTATCGCAGGTGTACTCGACGTACACCATGTTGCCGTCGGCGTTGATGTCGCCGTAGAGCTTCAGCACCTTGCCCGTGGATCCGAACGGGTACGACGCCGGCAGGGCGAGCGGCGGCACGACGCCGCTGGCAAAGACGCCTCGCGCCTGGACCGGGGCGCCGTTGTTGTGCGCATTGGCGAACACCGCCGTGATAGTGGTGGACGTCAGCGGCGTGGTGAGCGTCACGGTTTCCTGCCGGCTGGTGCAGAGATTGGCCGTGTCGAAGCAGCCGGCGTCGATCTCGAGCTGTTCGCCCACGAACATGCCGACGGTCGAGCTCACGGTCACACTCTGTGCGGTGGTGCTGCCGGCCGCGATGTTCGCCGTCAGCGTCACCGTCGCGGGGAGCGCAATGCGCCCCGCCTGGCCGACCTCCTGCTGCAGCACCTCGGTCGCGCCCCGGATGCCGCTGTGCATCTGCGTGCGGTTCCAGATGGTCGCCTGGGTGCTCGTCATCTTGAGCATCGCCGTCGTGGCGCCCCCGGCGATGATCAGCATGACCGCCATCGAGATCATGAGCTC
>JANOJK010001020.1:0-1594 GCA_031408165.1 Acidobacteriota bacterium
CCCGCTCTTCGAGGAGGTCGCCACGCTGGCGCGCGCGGGCGACACTATGCGCGCGCTGTGGACGCGAACCCAGGAAACGGGAACCAAACCCCCAGGGCCGCGAACGGGCGCAGCGAGTGAGCCCCGCGAGCGGAGCGGGGATCGTGGGGTCCCCGCGAGCGAGCGTGTCGGGGGGTCCGGCGGGGCGAAGCCCCCCGGAGAAGTAATGCTCGGCTACTCCGACTCCGCGAAGGACGGCGGGAGGCTGACGGCCAACTGGCAGATCTTCAAGGCGCAGGAGGCGGTCGTCGCGGCGGCGCGGGACGCCGGCGTCCCGCTGACGCTCTTTCACGGCCGCGGCGGGAGCATCGGGCGCGGCGGCGGGCCGACGCATCTCGCAATCCAGTCGCAGCCGCCCGGATCCGTCGACGGCCGGCTGCGTGTCACCGTCCAGGGGGAAATGATCCAGGCGCAGTTCGGGTTGCACGACATCGCGGTGCGCACGCTCGAGGTCTACACGACATCGGTCCTGCACGCGACCCTCTCGCGGCCGGCGCCGATCCCTCCGCCATGGCGCGACGCGATGGAGCGGCTCGCGGCCGCGGCCCACGACGCCTACCGCGGTGTCGTCTATGACGACCCGCGATTCATCGAATACTTCCAGGCTGCGACGCCGGCACGGGAGATCGGGCTTGCCCCGATTGGCAGCCGGCCGGCGCGCCGCGGCGCCGAGGGGGGCGTCGAATCCCTCCGCGCGATTCCGTGGGTGTTCGCGTGGACGCAGACCCGGCTGCTGTTGCCCTCCTGGCTCGGCATGGGTGAGGCGCTCTCGGCGGCGCTCGAGCGCGGCGAACGCGCGCTGCTGCGTGAGATGGCGCGGGGCTGGCCCTTCCTGAACGCCACGCTGCGTCTCGCGGAAATGGCGCTCGCGGAAGCGGACGCCGCGGTCGCCGCCGCGTACGACCGCGCGCTCGTCCCCGGCGATCTGAAGCCCGTCGGACAGGATCTGCTCGCGCGCCTCGACCTCGCGCGCCGATGCGTCCTCGACGTCCTCGACACCGGCGAACTGCTGGCGGACAATCCCGTCCTCCGGCGCTCCATCGACGTGCGCAACCCCTACGTCGACCCGATCAACATCGTCCAGATTGCGCTGCTGGCGCGTCTGCGCGGCGACGAGACGGTCAGCCAGGATCTCTGGCGGGCGTTCCTCGTCACCGTGAACGGCGTCGCCGCCGGTATGCGCAACGTGGGATAAGTGCACCTGCCGGCTGCTGAGTGCGGAGTGTGGCCCTGATATGCCGCTGGAAATATCCACGACGCTGAACATCGACGATTCGGAGCTCGAGGAGCGCTTCGTGCGCGCCTCCGGTCCGGGCGGCCAGAACGTCAACAAGGTCTCGACAGCGGTCCAGCTGCGCTATGACGTGGACGGCTCGCGCGCGCTGGCGCCCGACGTGCGCGAGCGCCTGAAGGCGCTGGCAGGGAGCCGCATGACGGACGAGGGCGTCCTCATCATCGATGCGCGCGCGCATCGCACGCAGGGTCAGAACCGCGAAGAGGCGCGCGAGCGGCTCGCCGATCTCATTCGCCGCGCGCTCGTCCGTCCGAAAAGGCG
>JANOJK010001043.1:0-1582 GCA_031408165.1 Acidobacteriota bacterium
TGGTGCTTCCCGAGACCGTCGCTCCGCCCGCCGGTGCGGTCAGGGTCGCCGTGATCGGGGACGGCCCGGCGCCTCCGCCCGTGTTCAGCGAGGTCGTGAAGACATCGAAGTTGGTCGCAGTCGGACCCTGCGTCCACGCCAGTCCGATCTGACTGCTGCTGAGGGTCCGATGACCCGTAATGAAGCTCCGGGTCTGCGTGCCGGTCGCCGTGCCGGGAACAGCCGACCATGCGGTCCAGGACGCGCCGCTGAACTTCGTGAAGAGGATCGAGTTGGCGCTGTCGGTGTTGATGGCGAACAGCCAGACGCTGGTGCCGTCGGTCGCGCCGAACAGACCGCCGCCGGCCTTGAACGTCTGCCCGCTGCCGAAGTTCGGTGGCGCGAGAGCGCCCGTCAAGGCCGTCCAGGTGTTGCTCCCGGAGTTGTAGCTGACACCGTCGATTCCCGAGCTGTTCTGCTTTCTACGGAACGTATAAATAGTCGTGGGGTTGACCGGCACGAGCGCCCAGTCGTTCTGATGGATGGTGGCGGCACTGCCGAAGACGTCGATGGCGGTTCCGCCTGATACCGGGATGTTGGTCCAGGTGCCATCAGCCCCGGATTTCTGCGAGCGGAGATTCGTGAGGTTGGGCTGCGCGACCGCGCCGTTGCTGTAGACCGCGAGCATGAAATCAGCGGCGAGCGGGGCGAACGCCAGGACCTTGCATTCGTTCAACATCGATTTGTCGATCACGGCGACGGTCCAGGGAGGAGACGTGCCGACGGCGCCGGTCGGGCTGACGTTGCTGCCGAAACCGTTGATCCAGCTGGCGGTCGTATCCGCGTTCGTGGACCGGCCGACGTTACAGTCGACTTCCTGGTCCATCGTCACGCTGAAGTGGTGGATGAAGCCGCCGGTGGAGATGCCGATTGAGTTGCCCCACGACGACTTGCTGGCGGCGCCGCTGGCGCCTGTCCCGGCGGGTCCCTGCCACTCAGACGCGGTGTTCGGCGACCCTGGATTGTTCCAGGTACCCCAGGCGATCGTGCCGGAACCGAGCGTGGCGCGAATGTGGCCGTTCGACGAGGTCTGTCCGTCGAAGGCGGCGGACGCGAACACGTGCACATAATCCACCCCGGCAATGCTGCGAAGGGCCACCCCGAGCGATCGGCCGCCGGCGATCCTGGAACTGGTCGCACCACCGACATTCGCGAGGTCGGGACTGATCGCGGCGGCGGCCCACGTGGCGGTTGCCAGGTCGGCGCCGCTGCTCACGTAGCTCAGGACCCTGCGGTTGCCGGCACTGTCGTTGAGCGACGACAGCGTGAACAGCCACCACCGGCCGGCGTTCGGCGCGAACACCAGGTGCGATTGGCCGGAATGGCCGGTGGCGTCGTTGAATGTTCCAGCGATCGCGCTGCCGATCTTCACCGGTGTCGGCGACGCCCCTCCGCCTGCCGCCGCGACGGTAATCGATACCGCTGCGGTCACCGTGGCCGCATTCGCACTGTCGGCCGGCGTGAAGGTGACAGACAACCGCTGTCCGGGGCCCGTGAGGAGGACAGTGCCAGCGGCCGGTGCGTACACGAACGTCCCAGCTTC
>JANOJK010001056.1:0-2600 GCA_031408165.1 Acidobacteriota bacterium
CTCGTCGCGGATCGTCGTGAAGTCCTCGTAGGAGACCGCGCGATCCGGACTCCGATCGTCGAAGGTGGAAATGTAGAGGATGATGCGCGTACAGGATCGTGAAGAACATGCTGTTGATGCCGGCGCCGAGCGCGAGGACGAACACGGCGGTCGCCGCGAAACCCGATCGCGCCCCGGCAGGCGCACGGCAAATCGGATGTCCTGCATCAGTACGGTCACCTCATCGTGGCGGTGTTACCTGATATGTCACGTACGCGAAGCGCGTGGAATCCGGAGACCATGAGTTCACGTTGATGGTCCCTTGACCACCCGTCACTTCGACGATGGTCTTCGGAACGACTGCGTCGATCCGATCGCCGGGCATCGGGACGGTCCGGAGGTGCACCCGCGCCGCTCGATCGTCGTGCCCCGTCGTCCCGGCCGGGAACGATAGAAAGAGGAGCAGTTTTCCGTTCGGGGACGGGTGAGGAAACCAGTCCTCGAGCGCGTCATCGGTCACGCGCTGCGCCCGGGCGTCGTCCGGCCCGGCGCCGTCGGCCGGCATGCGCCAGATGTTCCAGCCGCCACCGCGGTTGGAGTTGAAGTAAATCCACTTGCCGTCCGGCGAGTAATCCGGCCCGTCTTCCGCCCCGGCATCGAACGTCAAGCGCTGCTCCTCGCCCCCTCCAACCGGCACGCGGTACAAGTCGTACTGCTTCTTGTCGCGGTTCGCCACGAACGCGAGGTGCTTACCGTCGGGCGACCAGCCGTGGAAGTAACTCGGCGTCGCGGTCACCACCAGTCGATGATTGGAGCCGTCGGCATTCGCGACGTAGATCTGTGATTGCCGTGACGCGGGGGACGATGCCGAGATCGCGAGCAGCGTGCCGTCCGGCGAGTAGTCGTGATCGTTGTTGGCTCGAATGGTGGGATCGAGCGCGAGCGACTCCGGCGTCCCCGAGCCGTCCGCCGGAATGCGATACAACCGTCCGCCGGAGTTGACGAGCAGGTGCCGCCCGTCGCGCGACCAGTTGGGCGCTTCCCACACTCCGTCCGCCTCGTGCAGCACCTTGCTCGTGCTGCTGGCGAGATCGTGGATCACGATCGCGCTGCGGTAGGTCGGACGTGGCTGCGCCGGCGGCGCCTGTGTCGCCGGCGCCTGTGCGGCGGCAAGAACGGCGAGCGCCAGGCAGAACTGTTTCACACTGATTCCCCGTCGTTAGAGCGTATCTTACAAACCGCGAACGAGTGGTAGCGAGTCCCCTTCGCGTGGTCCGCCGCGGATGTCGCCCGTGGCTCGGGTCATTCAGCATTCAGCATTCAGCATTCAACGTTCAACGTTCCGCTACGCTCCCCAGGCCCACTGCAGCGAACGGCCGAGCGCCATCGACAGGTTCGCTCACTGTCTTCTCATTGGCTGGGCGGACTCATTCTACCCGATCGGTGCCTTCGCGATAGAGTAGCGCGCGCGGCAAAGCAGTTGGAGGCCCGGCATGAGTGGCATACGGACTCGAGTGGTAGTAGTGGCGCTGCTGGGCGTTCCCGCGGTGCTCGCGGCGGACGGCCGCGCGAGGAACGTGATCCTGTTCATCGCCGATGCCGGAGGGATTCCGGCGATCCATGCGGCGAGCCTGCATGGGTACGGCGCACCGGGGAAATTGTTCGTTCAGCGGATGCCGCACATCGGACTTTCCGAGACCTCGGCGATCCCGCACTTTGTCAGCGATTCGGCCGCGGGCATGACGGCGATCGTCACCGGGGAGAAGACGCGGAACGGATTCATCGCGCAGTCTGCATCGGGCGAACGGGGCGTGCGCGACGGCGCGCCGCTCAAGACGATCCTCGAACACGCGGAGGAACGCGGGCTCGCGACCGGGATCATCACGAACGACGCGCTGAGCGGCGCGACGCCGGCCGCGCTCTATGCGAAAGCGAATGATCGCGCCTCGACGGCCGTCATCTTCTCCCAGGTGTTCTCGCCCAGGTTCGGCGATGGCGTGGACGTGATGATTGGCGCCGGCCGGCCGGCGATCGCCAAAGCGCTGGCGGCGACCGGCGCCAGCCTCGACGCGCTGGCAGTCGAAAAGGGACGGCCGCTTCTGTCAGCGCTCGCGGACGTGCCTGCCGACGCGACGCGCGCGCTCGTCCTGCTCGACACCGCGGAATTCGACCTCGGCCAGGCGGTGCAGCTCGCGACCCGGATGCTGTCGCGCAACAGGAAGGGCTACTTCCTGATGGTGGAGTGGGACACCCACACCGACAACCTGCGCCGCGGTCTCGACCGGATGGTCGCGCTCGATCGCGTCATCGAGCAGACCGCGCAGACGGCGCGGAAGGACACGCTCCTGATGTTCACCGCCGATCACTCGTTCGACATTCGCGTGCGCGGAGGACAAACCGGCACCGCGCTGCTCGAAGGGCTGGAGGAGGCCCAGGCCAAGGCGCTCGAGGAGAAGCGCCGCGACATCCGGATTCCCGCCGTGCGGATGGACAACGGGCATACCGGGGAAGAGGTGCTGGTGGCCGCGCAGGGCCCGGGCGCCACGCGCGTGCGCGGCTACATGGCGAACACCGATCTGTTCAAGGTGATGATGGCCGCGTTCCGGTGGAATTGAGGCTGA
>JANOJK010001064.1:0-6863 GCA_031408165.1 Acidobacteriota bacterium
GGCGGGAACAGCGTGCCGCCGAGATAGTGGGCCAGGGTGTAGGGGATGACGAAGTAGCCGTCGGCGAGGCCCTGCATGAGCGCACTGGCGCCGAGCCGGTTGGCGCCGTGATCCGAGAAGTTCGCCTCGCCCAGGACGTGCAGCCCGGGGATATTGCTCATCAGGTTGTAGTCCACCCACAGCCCGCCCATTGTGTAGTGGATGGCGGGGTAGATGCGCATCGGCACCTGGTAGGGATCCTCGTCGGTGATCTTGCGGTACATGTCGAAGAGGTTGGCGTACCGCATCTCGATGACGGAGCGTCCGAGACGCGTGATGGCGTCGGCGAAGTCGAGATACACCGCGAGTCCGCTCTCGCCGACGCCGCGCCCTTCGTCGCACACCACCTTGGCGTTGCGCGAGGCGACGTCGCGCGGCACGAGATTGCCGAAGCTCGGATACTTCCGCTCGAGGAAGTAGTCGCGTTCCGCGTCCGGAATCTCCCGGGGGGGGCGGGTGTCGGCCGGCGTCTTCGGCACCCAGACGCGCCCGTCGTTGCGCAGGCTCTCGGACATCAGCGTGAGCTTCGACTGGTGCGTGCCCGAGACGGGGATGCAGGTCGGGTGGATCTGCGTGTAGCAGGGGTTGGCGAAGAACGCGCCGCGCTTGTGCGCGCGCCATGCCGCGGTGACGTTCGAGTTCAGCGCGTTGGTCGAGAGGTAATAGGCGGTCCCGTAGCCCCCCGTGCAGAGCAGCACCGCGTGCCCGGCGTGCCGCTCGATGGTGCCGGTGATCAGGTTGCGGCAGATGATGCCGCGCGCCTGGCCGTTCACCACGACGAGGTCCAGCATCTCCCGGTTGGGGAACATCTCGACCGATCCCTTGTCGACCTGCCGCATCATCGACTGGTAGGCGCCGAGGAGGAGCTGCTGGCCGGTCTGGCCGCGGGCGTAGAAGGTGCGCGACACCTGCGCGCCGCCAAAGGAGCGGTTGTCCAGCAGCCCGCCGTACTCGCGCGCGAACGGCACCCCTTGCGCGACGCACTGGTCGATGATGTTCACGCGCAGCTGCGCGAGGCGGAACACGTTCGCCTCGCGCGCGCGGTAATCCCCCCCCTTGATCGTGTCGTAGAACAGCCGCTGGATGCTGTCGCCGTCGTTCTGGTAGTTCTTCGCGGCGTTGATGCCCCCCTGCGCGGCGATGCTGTGCGCGCGCCGTGCGCTGTCGTGGATGCAGAAGCTCTTGACGTTATAGCCGAGCTCGCCGAGCGACGAGGCGGCCGACGCGCCCGCGAGCCCCGTCCCGACCACGAGCACGGTGTACTTCCGGCGGTTGGCCGGGTTCACGAGCTTCGACTCGAACTTGTGACGATCCCACTTGTCGGCCAGCGGGCCGCCGGGCGCTCTCGAGTCCAGGTTCATTGCGTGAGGTACACCCAGACCGGAACGACCGCAAAGCCCGCGCCGATCAGCACCGCGACCACCGTCCCCAGCACCGTCAACCGCTTCGTGTAGACAGGATGATCCGCGCCGATCGACTGGAACCCGCTCGCAATCCCGTGGCGGAGGTGGAAGCCGATGAGGATCATGCAGAAGACGTAGATCGCCACCCACACGGGCGACGTGAAGATCTCGGCCTCCAGACGATACAGATCGCGGATCGGCGGATCGCCGGTGTCGTACCAGGCGCCGAACTTGAACTGCTGCAGGTGTACCCCGACGAAGAGCAGCGTGACGAGTCCCGTCCAGATCATCGTGGTGGACGAAAGGCTCTTGCGGCTCGTGTGGCCCGCCCATGACGTCTTCGAATAGGGAACCGGCCGCGCCCGCTGGTTGCGCATCCACATCGCCACGGCCTTGTAGATGTGCAGCAGGAACAGGCCCAGGAGCCCGATCTCGGCCGGCACCACCAGCGGATTCGAGATCAGCATGTGCGAGTACTCGTTGAAGGTCTCCCGCCCGGCGAAGATCAGCAGGTTGCCTGCGAGATGCAGCACCAGGTACACGAAAAGCAGGAGACCCGTGACCCCGATGAGCAGCTTCGTGCCAACTGAGGAGGCGAACACCCTGCGGAAGGACGACATCGAACTCCGATGATATCGTATGATCTCACCGGATGAAGATTCACGAGTACCAGGCCAAAGCCATCCTGGCGAAACACGGCGTGCCCGTGCCCAGGGGGGAAGTCATTTTCAAGGCGGAGGACGCCGCCGGCGTCGCCGAGCGGCTGGGCGGCGGCACCGTCGTCGTCAAGGCGCAGATTCACGCGGGCGGCCGCGGGAAGGGCGGGGGGGTCAAGGTCGTCAAGGGGCCCGCGGAAGCCCGGGCCACCGCGGCGAAGATCCTCGGCATGAACCTCGTCACCCATCAGACGGGGCCGTCCGGGCAGATCGTGCAGCGCGTGCTCGTCGAGCAGGGGCTGGCAATCAAGCGCGAGCTGTACCTCGGCATCGTCCTCGATCGCGCGACCGAGCGGCTGGTGCTGATGGTCAGCCCTGAGGGGGGCGTCGAGATCGAGAAGGTCGCGGAAGAGACTCCCGAGCGCATCTTCAAGGAGTTCATTCATCCCGGTATCGGCTTGAGCGCGTTCCAGACGCGCAGGCTGGCGTTCGCGCTTGGGCTGCAGGGGCCGCAGGTCGCGCAGGCGAGCAGGATGATGATGGCCCTCTACCAGGCCTACGTCGCCACCGACGCCTCGCTGCTCGAGATCAACCCGCTCATCGTGACCGAATCCGGTGACCTGCTCGCCCTCGACGCGAAGATGGCGTTCGACGACAACGCGTTCTTCCGCCACCCGGAGTTCCAGGAGCTGCGCGACACCAGCGAAGAGGATCCGCTCGAGGTCGACGCATCGAAATTCAGCCTGAATTACATCAAGCTCGACGGCACCATCGGCTGCATGGTGAACGGCGCCGGCCTCGCGATGGCGACGATGGACATCATCAAGCTGGCGGGAGGGGAGCCGGCGAACTTCCTCGACGTCGGCGGCGGCGCGACCGCCGAGCAGATCAAGAACGCGTTCCGCATCCTGATGGCCGACAAGGCCGTCAAGGCCGTGCTGATCAACATCTTCGGCGGCATCCTTCGCTGCGACGTGCTCGCCGAAGGGGTGATTGCCGCCGTCACGGACCTCGGTGTCCGGGTGCCGATCGTGATCCGCATGGAAGGCACCAACGTCGAGAAGGGCAAGCAGATGCTGAAGGAGAGCGGCCTGAATTTCACCACCGCCGACACCATGAGCGAAGCGGCGGATCGGGTTGTGGCGCTTGGAAAGTAGACGGGCCACGACGACTGCACCTGAATCACAAAGATCACAAGCACAGAGAAATCCTGAGTGGTCCTGATGATCTTCGGGGTCGTGTTCGCCGTGCTGGAGTCGTGACACTGAACCATGTCTGTACTGATAGATAAAAACACGCGCCTGCTGGTGCAGGGCATCACCGGGCGCGAAGGCACGTTCCACGCGAAGCAGGCGGCCGCCTACGGGACCACCGTCGTCGGCGGCGTCACCCCGGGCCGGGGGGGCACGACCCACGAGGGCTGGCCGGTGTTCAACACCGTCGCCGAGTGCGTGAAGGAGACAGTGGCGAACGCGTCCGTCCTGTTCGTCCCGCCGGCGGGCGGGGCCGACGCCATCCTCGAAGCGGCCGACGCCGGCCTGCCGCTGGCCGTCTGCATCACGGAAGGCATTCCGACGCTCGACATGCTCCGCGTGTTCGCCGCGCTCCGCGGGGGCCCGACGCGTGTGGTCGGACCCAACTGCCCGGGCCTGATCACGCCCGGACAGGCGAAGGCCGGGATCATTCCCGGGCACATTTGCAAGGAAGGGCGCGTCGGCATCGTGTCGAAGAGCGGCACGCTGACCTACGAGGCCATCCATCAGCTGACCCGGAACGGGCTGGGACAGACCACCTGCATCGGGATCGGCGGCGATCCGCTGATCGGCACGAGCTTCATCGACGCGCTGGCGCTCTTCGCGGCCGATCCGGCCACCGAGGCGGTCGTGATGATCGGCGAGATCGGCGGCAACGCCGAGGAGGACGCCGCGGCGTGGATCACGGCCCACTTCAAGAAGCCGGTCGTCGGCTTCATCGCCGGCCAGACGGCGCCGCCGGGGCGCCGCATGGGCCACGCGGGGGCCATCATCGCGGGCGGCAAGGGCACCGCGGCCGAGAAGATGGCCGCGCTCGGCGCCGCCGGCGTCCGCGTCGTCAAGAGCCCGGCCGACATCGGGGCCGCGGTCCAGGAGTTACTGCGAGCCTAGGGGCGCGAGGCGGGACATCGGACCCCGCCGGCCGAATGCGCGAGGCATTCGAAAACTGATAATGACAAAAATCGTAAACGACTTCAGTATCCAGGTCGCGACCGTCAACGGCTCCGGCAGCCAGACGGCGAACCTCGTGATCCTCCGCTCCATCTTCCAGATGGGCATCCCCGTCTCGGGCAAGAACATGTTCCCGTCGAACATCGCCGGCCTGCCGACCTGGTACACCGTCCGCGCCAACAAGGACGGCTACATCGCGCGCAAGAAGGAGGTCGATTTCCTCATCGCGATGAACGCCGAGACGGCGAAGGAAGACGTGATGACGCTCGAGCCGGGGCGCGCCGTGCTCTACGACGAGCCGCTGAAGCTCAACACGCTCCGCAGCGATCTCACGTTCTACCCGGTGCCGTTCGACAAGATCGTCGCGACGGTCTGCACCGACGCCAAGCTGCGCCGCCTCGTGAAGAACATGATCTACCCTGGCGTGCTGTCTCAGTTGCTCGGCATCGACATGGAGGAGATGGAGAAGGCCACCCGCAAGCAGTTCGGCAAGAAGGTCAAGGCGGCCGACCTGAACATGGGCGCGCTCAAGGCGGGCGCCGAGTACGCGCGGCAGAACCTGCCGAAGCAGGACCCGTTCTCCGTCGAGCGGATGCACAAGACCGACGGCCAGATCCTCATCGAGGGGAACACGGCGGGCGCGCTCGGGGCGATGTTTGCCGGCGTCACGGTCGTCGCCTGGTATCCGATCACCCCCTCGTCGTCGCTCCCCGAGGCGCTGATCGGGTACATGAAGAAGCACCGGATCGACAAGACGACGGGCAAAGCGACCTACGCGATCCTCCAGGCGGAAGACGAAATCGCCTCGATCGGGATGGTGCTCGGCGCCGGCTGGGCGGGGGCGCGCGCGATGACCTCCACGTCGGGCCCGGGCATCTCGCTGATGAGCGAGTTCGCCGGCCTCGCGTACTACGCGGAAGTGCCGGGCGTGATTTTCGACATCCAGCGGGTGGGCCCGTCAACGGGCCTGCCGACGCGCACCGCGCAGGGGGACATCTCCTGCGCCGCGCTCCTCTCGCACGGCGACACCAGGCAGATCCTCGTGATTCCGAGCTCGGTCGAGGAGTGCTACTCGATGGCGATGGATGCCTTCGATCTGGCCGAACGCTTCCAGCAGATCGTCTTCGTGATGAGCGACCTCGACCTGGGCATGAACATGTGGATGGCGCACCCGTTTCCATACCCCGACAAGCCGCTCGACCGCGGGAAGGTGCTCGACGCCGAGTCGATCAAGGCGCTCGCCTCCGAGTGGGGCCGCTATAAGGACGTGGACGGCGACGGCATTCCTTACCGCACGCTGCCCGGCACGGGCATGCCGTCGTATTTCACCCGGGGCTCCGGCCACAACGAGCGAGGCCAGTACAGCGAGCGCCCCGACGACTACCAGCACAACGTCGACCGTCTCGCGCGGAAGCACGACACCGCGAAGACCTACGTGCCCCAGCCGATCGTCGAGGATGCGGAGGCCGAGATCGGCATCATCGCCTACGGAACGAGCCACTGGGCGGTCATCGAGGCCCGCGCGCAGCTCGAGCAGGAAGCGGGCGTCAAGACCGCCTACATGCGCATCCGCGCCTATCCGTTCCCGACGGAGGTCGACGCCTTCCTCGCCCGCTACCCGCGCGTCTATCTGGTCGAGCAGAACCGCGACGCGCAGCTGCGGATGCTGCTCAGGAACGACCTGCCGCCGGCGGCGACCAACCACGTCCGGAGCGTCCTGCATTACAACGGGCTGCCGCTCGACGCGCGTTCGGTCTCCGACGACATCCTCGTCCAGGAAGGGAAGAAGGCGCCGGCCCCTGCGGCCGGACCCGCCCGCGCGGTTGTCGCGGCACGATCATCCTCGGAATAACCATGGAAACCACACCCACGCCGCCGGACACCGGCAAGAAGAAGAACCGCATCGGGCTCGAGATGCAGCCCTACCGTGGGGGTAAAACGACCCTCTGCGCCGGCTGCGGGCACAATGCGATTTCCGAGCGCATCATCGACGCCTTCTTCGAGATGGGCATCCATCCGAAGGACGTCATCAAGCTGTCGGGCATCGGCTGCTCGAGCAAGACCCCCGCCTATTTCCTGGCCGACTCGCACGGCTTCAATTCCGTCCACGGGCGCATGCCGTCGGTCGGGACCGGCGCGCTGCTCGCGAACCGCAAGATGATCGCCATCGGCATCAGCGGCGACGGCGACACCGGGGCGATCGGCATCGGACAGTTCGTGCACATGATGCGCAGGAACGTGCCGCTCGTCTACATCATCGAGGACAACGGCTGCTACGGCCTGACGAAAGGGCAGTTCTCCCCGACCGCCGACCTCGGCTCGACGCTCAAGAACGGCGTTGTCAACGACCTGCCGCCGATCGACACCTGCATGCTCGCGGTGCAGCTCGGCGCGACCTTCGTCGCCCGCTCCTTCTCCGGAGACAAGAAGCAGCTGCTCGCGATCCTCAAGGCCTCGCTCAGCCACCGCGGGACGGCGATGATCGACGTCATCTCGCCGTGCGTGACGTTCAACGACCACGAAGGGTCGACCAAGAGCTACGTCTACGCGAAAGAGCACGA
>JANOJK010001146.1:0-7255 GCA_031408165.1 Acidobacteriota bacterium
GCGTGCTACAAGTGCTCGAACTGCGGGACCACGTCTGGATGCGCCTGATCGGCGCCCGGAGCGGCTGCGCGTCAAAGAATAAGCAGCTTCCTTTTCAGGCGGACGAGCCGGGAGTGAACGCTGATTGGAGCATTCGCATCAACGCAGGTCTATTGGACGATCGTGTCGATCGATACTTAGATATGGGGTGTGTACGACGAGTTATCGGGACGAGTCGAGAGGGGCGGCGACAGAACCTGACGACGACAGCGGACGGTCGACCGATTATCAGTGTTTCGGCGCAGACGACAGGCCAAGACGCGCGGCCATTGTCACCAGGTCAGGAAGCGAGTTGGCCTTCATCTTGCGCATGACCTGACCTCTGTGCGCCTTCACGGTGATCTCGCTGATACCGAGGTCGCCGCCGACCTGTTTGTTCAACAGCCCTGTCACGACCAGCACCATCACCTCGCGTTCGCGCGGCGTCAGTGCCTCATAGCAATTCCTCAACGCTCGAATTTCCGATTCGAGACGGAGTGCCGCGCGACTACGCTCGATGGCGTCGCGAATAGCCTCCAACAACACATCGTCCTTGAACGGCTTCGTGAGGAACTCGACGGCTCCCGCCTTCATGGCTTGCACGCTCATCGGCACGTCACCGTGGCCGGTGATGAAGATGATCGGCATCTCCGTCCGCTCGGCGAGTTGCTGCTGCAGCTCGAGACCGTTGAGCCCTGGAAGCGTGACGTCGAGCACCAGGCAACACGGGACAGTGACGCGGGGGCGGGACAGGAACTCCGGCGCCGAGGCGAAGGTTTCGGGCTGCCACCCTGCGGTGCGGAGCAGCAGCTCCAGCGATTCGCGCACGGAGACGTCATCGTCAACGACGAAGACAACGGCCCTGACGTCCGGCATGGTCACAACCTCGATCGCACGGCCCGCGGCTGATGATGTCACAGTATACGGCCGGCGCGCGAGGTGCTCAGTAAACATGGTTGTCATACCTACCTCACCCGAAGCGCCGTGTTGAGTGCGTCGAGCAAAGCCGTCTCGCTGAAGGGCTTGAACAGACACTCGACGGCCCCTTCCCCAAGCAGTCGCGCACGGACCGACTCGTCGCCTCGCGCGGTGATGAACACAACCGGAATCTCGTGCCGCCGTCGTATCAGTTCCTGTTGCAGGTCCGGGCCTGACATGCCAGGCAGGCCGATGTCGAGGAGCAGACAGCTTGCCTCGCCGACGACATCGGAGGCGAGAAACGCCTCGGCCGATGAGAACATCGCGGCCGCAAATCCAAACTCCCGCAGCAAGTCTGGCAGCGATTCGCGCACAGACTCGTCGTCGTCCACGACCGCCACCAGTGAACGCTCGCGCATTAAAGGGGTTCTCATCACTGTGCTGCCGTCGAGTCCTTCTTGTACGACTACGACACTCGGCGACAGCAATCCGCTGCCGCGTCGCGTGCCCCGTTAGAGGATGTGCCACTTTGCCTGGGAGCGTCCATAAGACTTTGGTATTGCCCGTAAGGCATGCGCCGCGTTGGCGATGAGCACAGATTCACAAAGCCGGGTGGTCGGCCAGATGCTCAGGCGCCTGCACCGCCGGTGCTAGTCACGCCCTCGGGCCAGCGGGAATAGAGAATGCAAACGTGGCTCCCGGACCATCATTCAGTGCCGCCCAGAATCGGCCGTGATGTCTCTCGATGATCGAGCGACTGACAGACAGGCCCATCCCCATACCGGTACTCTTCGTGGTGTAGAACGCTTCGAAGAGCCGGTCCATGCCCTGCGGCTCGAATCCGACTCCTGTATCTTGCACGGTCACGCGCACTTCGCTTTTCTCCTGTTCAGTCCTGATCAGCAGTTGCCTGTGACGCTCGTCGACGCCGCTCATCGCGTCGGAGGCATTCATCAGCAGGTTCAGCACCACTTGCTGGAGCTGGACGCGGTCGCCGGTGACCGACGAGAGATCGTCAGCCAGTTCGGGCCGCAGAATCACCCGGTTCTTATGAAGTTCGCTCGATGACAGCGCAATCACCTCTCGGATTGCGTCATTCAGGTCCACCGCTTCGGTCGTGAGTTCCTGTTTCCTGAATAGCGCACGCAACCGTTCGATCACCTCGGACGCGCGGTTGCCATCGCGAATCGTGCGCCTGGCGGTCTCGCGCGCGCCGTCGACGTCTGGCGGGTCAGCGGCCAGCATCCTCAGACAGGTGTTCGCGTTGGTGATGATGCCCGACAGCGGCTGGTTGACCTCGTGTGCGATCGATGCCGTCAGCTCACCCATCGTCATCACACGGGTCACGTGTGCCAGCGCGGCCTGCGTGCTGCGAAGCTCGTCCTGCGCTTGCTTCCAGTCCTGCATGTCCACGATGGTGCCGTGCCACTTCACGATGCGCCCCTGTTCGTCGCGCAGCGGGAGCGCCGTGACCGCGCACAATCGGTACGTGCGATCGGCCGCGTGAAAGGTGCGGACCTCGACTCGGTAGGTGGCGCCAGTGGCGACACAGGACATCCACACTGGGGCCACGCGAGCGGCGTCGTCTGGATGAATCGTGTTCTGCCAACCGTCCTCCAGGACCTCTTCGGCCGAGAAGCCGGTGTACTGAAGAAAACGGCTGTTGCAATACTCGATCGCCCCGTCAGGACCAGCGCTCCACAGCATTTCCGGAATGGTTTCGGTGAGCTGGCGCAGGTTGAGCGCGCTCGCGCGGAGGGCCTCCTCGGTGCGCTTGCGCTCGTCGATGTCGATGAGCAGGTTGTACCACCGGATGATATGGCCGTTCGTATCCCGAAGCGGAAATCCGCGAGATTGAAACCAGCGGTAGACGCCATCGAAACGTCGAGCGCGCAATTCCCACTCGAAGGGGTCACCAGACGCCATCGAATGGGCGAAGAGCTCGACGATGCGTGGAAGATCCTCAGGATGCGTCGCGCCGCCGGTCCCCCATCGCTTCAGCTCCTCCATCGTCTTGCCGAAGTATTCGAGGATCGGGCGGCTGACGAATTCGAGCTCACCATCGGGCGCAAAGGCGGCAATGAACCCCGGAATGCTGTCCAC
This sequence comes from Acidobacteriota bacterium, assembly GCA_031408165.1. Classification (GTDB taxonomy): domain Bacteria; phylum Acidobacteriota; class Vicinamibacteria; order Vicinamibacterales; family 2-12-FULL-66-21; genus JAICSD01. Next base: position 3,040 of record JANOJK010001146.1, read on the forward strand.
GATCAGGCGAGCCTCACGTTCGCTTTCGCGCAGGGCGTCCTCCGTGCGCTTCCGCTCGTCGATGTCCGTCAACAGCACGCACCAGCGAAGGATGTCGCCGCTCGCATCGTGAAGCGGAAAGCCGTTGTTCTGGAACCACAGATAGACGCCGTCCGACCGCCGGAGCCGCTGCACAATCTCGTAAGGGCTGCCGGAAACGATCGACTGCGTAAACGCCTCCACGACCAGAACACGGTCCTCAGGGTGAATGGTGTCGTCCGTCCCCCAACTTTTCAGCTCTTGAAGGTGTCGTCCCGTGTATTCGACGATCTGGCGATTGACGAATTCGACCTCGCCGGCTGCCGTCAGAAGTGCGACCATGCCGGGAATGCTGTCCACAAGTAGGCGCGACCTGCGGTCGCTTTCGCGCAGAAGGCGTGTCTGCTGCAGACTGATCGTCGCCTGACTCGCGGCAACATCCAGAAGGAGCCTTTCTGGTTGCGTCGGGAAGTCAGACCGTAAAGATCCAACGGTGAGCGTGCCGATGTCGCGGCGGACCCCGAGAGAAGCGAACGCTACTGGGAGATGGACGTCTCCGATGAGGATCTGTGCGCAGGGACCCGATGTGAGCTGCGCATCGCCCAATGACGAAACGATCGTCTCGCGAATGCCTGGCACTCGAATCGCTTCGGCCCACGATTCGGCGACTCGCACCATCTCGATGGATGGTCCACCCTCCAGATCGTTCAACTGCACGCATACAAATGCTGCCGGGAGCATGTCGAGCAGCGCGTCGAGCACAGGTCCTACGATGTGCGCCGGCTCCCCGGCCGCCGACTGGTCAGGCAGAGCAATCAGGTTCGCCAAGTTGTTCAGGAAGTCGGACAACCGCGTACCCTCCTAGCTGGGAAGATTTGCGTGGAGCGTCCATTGTCACGCCGCCGTGACGTGGCGCGCGTCGTGCGTTGTGGCACCTGCATATCCGGTCCGCACATACTACCGCTTGGACGGGCGCGACCAATACCAAGGTATCGTCGACACCTTCGTCTCATAGATTCGCACAACGGCCGTGTGGTTTCATCCTCTCCAGGAGAACCGCATGACGCCACTCGTTGCCGAAACAACCAAGACCGCGATCCAACCGTTCCGCGTCAACGTCGCCGAGGCTGACATCGCCGACCTGAAGCGGCGCCTCGCAGCGACTCGCTGGCCCGATAAGGAGACGGTCGCCGATCAGTCACAGGGCGTGCAGCTCGCGAAGCTTCAGGAGCTCGTGCGCTACTGGGGTACGACCTACGACTGGAGGAAGGCCGAGGCAACATTGAACGCCTACCCGCAGTTCATGACCAAGATCGATGGAGTGGATATTCATTTCATCCACGTCCGCTCCCGCCATCCGAACGCGGTGCCGCTGATCATCGCTCACGGGTGGCCGGGGTCGGTCTTCGAGCAGATCAAACTCATCGGTCCGCTCACCGACCCGACGAAGCACGGCGGCTTGGCGGAGGACGCCTACGACGTCGTGATCCCCTCCTTGCCAGGCTTTGGTTTCTCGGCGCGACCGACCGAAGCGGGCTGGGGACTGGAGCGGATCGGCAGCGCGTTCGACGTCCTCATGAGGCGGCTGGGGTATACGCGTTACGTCGCGCAGGGTGGCGATTGGGGAGCGGGCATCGTTCAGGCAATGGGGCGGCAGGTACCGGAGGGGTTGCTCGGCATCCACACGAACCTGCCGGCGACGGTGCCGAACGAGATCGGTCCTGCGCTTGGCGGCGGGCCCTTGCCGGCGGGGATCACCGATGAGGAGCGTGCGACGGTCGCCGCACTGAAGGCATTTGGCCAGAGCGGAGGCCTCGCCTACGTGGGGATGATGAACGCGCGGCCGCAGGCCGTCGGCTACGGCCTGACGGACTCACCCGCCGGTCTCGCCGGGTTCATGCTCGTGCATCCAGGGTTCGAGCACTGGTCGTACGGCAAGGATCCCCAGCAGGCGCCGACGAGAGACGAAGTGCTGGACGACTTCACGTTGTACTGGTTGTCGAACAGCGCCGCGTCATCCGCAAGGATCTACTGGGAGAACCGCGGACGAGACCTCATCTTTGCGAGCGCGCAGAAGACCAACGAGATCTCGGTGCCGGTCGCGATCACAGTGTTTCCGGAGGAGGTCTATCGTGCCCCGGAGACGTGGGCGAGGCGCGCCTTCCGCAACCTGATCTACTTCCACCACGCCGACAGAGGTGGCCACTTCGCGGCGTGGGAGCACCCGGAGATGTTCGCAGCGGAGCTACGCGCGGCGTTCAAGTCGATGCGGTAGTTCATATCAGGAGGTGGGCGACGCGCCTACGCAGCGCGTCGTCCGCTGCCTTCACAGGAGATGCACCAATGTCGGAAGCGCTCATCCAGGAACGCCGCCGCACGGTCGGCGCCGTCAGATCCGCCGTGGGCGCCTTCGCCCTAGCTCTGCTCAGCGTGCCGAGTGGCGCTCAGACGCGATCGATCGACGATGGCCCCGCCGTCATCTACAGCCAGCCTTCCACCAACGCGCCCACGGCGATACTGTCGGACGAGATTCGTCCGTTCCGCGTCAATGTTCCGGACGACGCGCTCGTGGGCCTTCGCAAGCGCGTGTTGGCGACGCGGTGGCCTGAGAAAGAGACCGTCGGTGATCGTTCCCAAGGCGTTCAGCTCGCCAAACTGCAGGAACTTGTTCGCTACTGGGGCACGGATTACGACTGGCGGAAGGTGGAAGCGAAGCTCAATGCGCTGCCGCAGTTCATCACGACGATCGATGGCCTCGACATTCACTTCATCCACGTTCGCTCCCGACATACGAATGCCCTGCCAGTCATCATCACTCATGGCTGGCCTGGGTCCGTGACGGAGCAGCTCAAGATTGTTGGTCCACTCACAGACCCCACCGCACACGGCGGATCCGCGGAGGACGCCTTTGATGTCGTCATCCCCTCGATGCCCGGCTATGGCTTCTCCAGCAAGCCGACAGCCACGGGCTGGAACCCTGATCGCATCGCGCGAGCCTGGGCGGAGCTGATGAAGCGCCTCGGGTACACCCGCTACGTTGCCCAAGGTGGCGACTGGGGATCCCCGGTCTCGAGCGCGATGGCCCGCCAGGCGTCGACCGGGCTTCTTGGCATCCATCTCAACTTGCCGGCGACGGTACCGCCCGAGGTGGGCGCCGTGCTCGCGAGCGGCGGGCCTGCGCCGGCCGGCCTGTCCGAGAAGGAACGGGCGGCATTCGACTCGCTCGATACCTTCTACAAGATGCGCAGGGCCTACGGCGCAATGATGGGGACACGGCCGCAGGTGATCGGCCAGGCCCTGACGGACTCTCCAGCGGGCCTTGCGGCCTTCATGTATGACTACAACGATGGCGAGCCCGAGCGCTTGCTCACGAAGGACGAGTTTCTGGACAACGTCACGCTTTACTGGGTGACGAACACCGCCACCTCGTCGGCGCGGCTGTACTGGGAGACCGGCGGCCAAAGCATTCTTCTGTCGGCCGCGCAGAAGACCTCCGAGATCTCGCTCCCCGTGGCGATCACGGTATTTCCCGACGAGGTTTATCGAGCCCCGGAAACATGGGCGCGGCGCGCATATCGCAACTTGACCTACTTCAAGGAAGTCGACAAGGGCGGCCACTTCGCCGCATGGGAGCAGCCCGAGCTCTTGGCGGCCGAACTCCGTGCCGCCTTCAGATCGCTTAGGTCAGCGAACTGATTGCTGATTGCAAATGTGAGGGTTAAAGGAGCCCGCATGAACACGACTCGAATGATGGTGGTCGCGCTGCTGATTACCGGAAGCGGTCTAACGGCGCTTGTGACGAACGCGCAGCAACCGGGAATCACGCGCAGCGATGTCGTGCGGCACGATCTCGGAGTCGCTGGACGCGAGGTCATCCAGGTCCGCGTCGATTTCGCCCAGGGGGTGGCGTTTGGCAGGCACTCGCATCCGGGCGCAGAGGTCGCCTATGTCCTCGAAGGCACGCTGGAGTATCAACTCGATGGCGCGCCGCCGGTGACGCTGAAGGCCGGTGGGGCGTTGTTCATCGCGGCCGGAACGATTCACGCCGCGAAGAACGTCGGCACCGGCAACGCCGCGGAACTCGCGACGTACATCGTTGAAAAAGCCAAGCCGCTCGTCGTGCTGGCCAAGTGAACCAGCGCACGGCCTCATGGAGATTCATCATGCCACGCGAGATCGACCGATTCCGTCGCCGCTT
>JANOJK010001166.1:0-2430 GCA_031408165.1 Acidobacteriota bacterium
AAACCTTTACGCAACCTGTCGCGACAGATCGACCCGGCATCCAGTACCTCCATGGCTGCTCGGCGATTGGGCGAGTGGGGGTGATCGGACGCTCGTCCGCCGGGTCCGTCACGTCGGTCACGGTCACCGCGCGCGTCAACGACGGTGTGCCTCCGCGGATGAGGACGCTGACCGGAGTCCCCGCACGACACAAGCCATCGCACACCAAGCCGTCCACGAAGAGGGTGGGCTCGAGCTCGACCAGCACGGACTGCGCCGGATGCCGTTCGGGGCCGGCCGGACTCGGGAGTTCGGCGTCGAACGCGACCCGAAGCCACGTGTCCGGCGCCGGCGCCGTCACGGTCTCGACGACCACCTGCAGCGGCGATGCTGGATAACGCCTCGTGTCCCACTCCGTCGCCAGACGGATCGGTACAGCCCTCTTGTCCGACGCGACGCGGCGCACGGCGTCGACTTTCTCGTCGAACCGGCGGATCCCTTCGGGGTCGTGCTGCCGAAGCCACTCACGCGCCTTTGCCGACATCACCGGCGGGGTCCAGGCGTGCGGTTCGATCGTGACGTGCGTGTGCGCGACGACCTGGTCCGCATTCACCGGCTGGTTGAAACGCAGCACGATGCGCGCGGGAGCGTCGAACCGCGCGTTGATCCGCTCCACTTGCGCGTACGGCTGGACGCGGACGGTGGGTGTCGTGAACGCGAACGTGTATGGCGTGTTGAGCGCGTGACCGCCGAGGCTCGCAGCGCCGGCGTCCACTGTGATCGTGAAGGTCGTCGCGAACGGCCAAGGCGCCGCCGGATCGGGCGAGACGATCAGCGTACGCGTGCCCGACCAGTAGACGTGGGTTCGCGCCGCAGGCGTCACGTGAATCCAACGCGGTGCGTTGCCGGCGGCAGGCGTGCCGATCGCGACCATCGGTTCCGAAAACGTGATCCGGACCTGATTTGCGTCAGAGAGCCGCTCCAGCTCGCCGCGGGGCGTCGCACTGGTCACCGCGAGCGGAGTGGGCTCGGGGTTGACGGCTGTCTGAGCGGACGTAACTGAAGGAACGAGGATCAGAGCCGCGAGAGCGAACGCTCGCTTCATGGGGGCCTCAACCGAGGGGAACACCTCCAGTGTACATGTAGTCCTCGCCGGATTCGTCGATAATGCGGACGCAACCTTCGCGACTTGCTTCGCGGTCGGGCACGAGCTGATAGACCTTGCGTGCCTCAAGGTCCTCCATGCCGCCGTCTTCCACACACAGCGCGAACGAACCGGTTGTTTGTTGAACTGCGCTCATCGCCTGTCTCCTTCAGCAGCGTATCCAAACCGCGATCCCCGGTGCTGCCGTTCCCGCCGCCGTCCCGACGAAGAACGCCCCACGAGAACATCTGATGGAGCCCGTACCTGGCGCCGCTTCCGCCGTACGCCAATCCAGAACGGCGCAGCGACCTCTTCGTGGTCCTCGGAGAACAACATCCCCGCACATCGCCGTAACGCGCCCTACTTCTTCTTCGAGCCCCCGCCCGTCCCCGATCGCCTGGCAGCTTTCTGCGCAGCCAGGACGCCTGCATGTACCGGCATCACGCGTGGCCGACGTCGCGAGGTCACAACCCTGGTCGGCGACGTTGCCATCGGTACGAGCGTGACGTTCAGGCGCGATCCCAGTGCCTCCGCGGCCGCCTCGAGCTGGTCGATCTTCGACCCATGCTTCAAGTCGAGCAGCCGATCGATCTGCGGCAAAAAGACCTTCAACCGTTTGGCCAATTCAGCCTTGCCCACCCGCTGCGCTCGCATAGCGGCGTAGATCTGCACCTTCGTGTCGACAAGGGACGCAAGCGTCACACTCGCGCCAGTGACTGCGGAGGGCGCGGGGAGGTCCCGTTTGTCCCGGATATAGGCGTCGATGACCGTTTCAAGGGCATCAGCCGCACGCGCGAGCGCCTCCGATTCATCGTCCCCGAACGTCGTCGCCTCCGGGAAATCGGGAAAGGTGACGAGGATCGTGTCATTGTCGTCCTGCGTCAACGTCACCGGATACCGCACCATAGAGTCCTGCTTCTCGCGGCCGTCCGACCGCGCGCCCGAGCCCATCACAGCCCGAGATTTTTCTTGATCTTGCTCACCAGCCCGGCGCCCAATTCCTTGGAACTGCCGTGCATCGGAAGCACGCTCATCCGAGCGCCGCGACGAACAATCAAATGGCCACCTTTGCCCGTCTCAAACGTGCAGCCCTGCCTGGCCAGCCACCGCTTGAATTGATTGCTCGACACGAGAGAGAATACAACACTTGTGTTGACTAGTCAACACAAGTGTTGAACTGGGTGCCCCCCCCCAACCCACCCCCCGGTTGGGGGTAAAGTGCCCCCCCACCGGGGGTGTTTGCGAGCCCCCCCCCCAAAACCCCCCCCGGGGAGAAAACACCCACCCCCCCCAAATAACCCCCACCC
>JANOJK010001181.1:0-2062 GCA_031408165.1 Acidobacteriota bacterium
AACGCGAGCGAGCGTGAGCGAGTGAGCCACGCGAGCGGAGCGGGGATCGCAGGGGTCCCCGCGAGCGAGCGTGTTGGGGGGTCCGGCGGGGCGAAGCCCCCCGGGTAAAGATGGACTACAAGTGCTCCGGCGTGAACATCGAGGCGGGGAACGAGGTCCTGCGGCGGATCAAGGGACTCGCGCGGGCGACGTTCACCCCCGGCGTGCTGTCGGAGCTCGGCTCGTTCGGCGGCCTCTTCCATCTCGGCGCGCGCGGGCTGCAGGATCCGGTGCTCGTCGCGAGCGCCGACGGCGTCGGCACGAAGCTGCGCCTCGCGTTCATGAGCGGCATCCACGGGACGATCGGCGCCGATCTCGTCAATCATTGCGTCAACGACATCCTCGTGCAGGGCGCGCAGCCGCTCTTCTTCCTCGATTACCTCGCGATGGGACGCCTCGACCCGGGCGTCGCCGTCCAGATCGTGGACGGGCTTGCGCGCGCCTGCCGCGAGAACGGCTGCGCGCTGCTCGGCGGCGAGACGGCGGAGATGCCCGGGTTCTACGCCGACGGGGAGTACGACGTGGCGGGTTTCATCGTGGGGGCCGTCGAGCGCGAGCGGCTGATCGACGGCGGACACATCGCGCCGGGGGACGTGCTCGTCGCCCTGCCGTCCTCGGGCCTGCATACGAACGGTTATTCGCTGGCGCGGACGATTGTGTTCGACCGCCTGGCGCTCGGCGTCCACGATCGGGTCCCCGAGCTTGGCATGACCGTCGCCGAAGCCCTGCTCGCGACGCATCGTTCCTACCTGCCGCTCGTCCGGCCGCTGCTCGACGAGGGGTGGATCAAGGGGATGGCGCACATCACGGGGGGCGGGATTACCGACAACCTGCCGCGCGTCCTGCCCCAGGGGATGGAGGCTGTCGTGCGCCTCGGATCGTGGGACCTGCCGGCGGTGTTCGCCTGGCTCGAGCGCGGCGGCGGCGTGCCGCGTGAAGACATGCTGCGGACGTTCAACATGGGCGTGGGGCTGATCCTCGTCGTCGCATCGGCCGACGCCGACGCGGTCACCGGCGCCCTGCGCGCGGCCGGCGAGCCCGGTGCGCGCGTGATCGGCGGGATCGCGGCCGGCAGCGCCCCCCGCGTCCGCTACGTACCTGCGGCGGGCACCGGGTCTGACCCCGGAGGGACAGGGCATGGGGTCTGACCACCGGCGGATAGCGGTGCTCATTTCGCGCTCGGTTTCCGAGGCTGAGACCATCCAAACCATCGGCGATTTTTACCGGGAGCATGGCTACCTGCTTGATCCCCACACTGCGGTCGGGGTCAAAGCTGCGCTTGAACGCCGCGATCCGCAGCGGCCGGTGGTCTGTCTGGCCACTGCCCATCCCGCCAAATTCGGGGCTGCGGTCGCCCAGGCCATTGGCAGCGAACCGATTCTGCCGCCGGCTCTTACCGGTCTGGCCAGCAAAGAGAGCCGTTGCGCCATTCTGGATGCTGATACCGACATGATTCGGGATTTTATTGCCCGGAACGCCTTGAAATGATCAACCCGCCCGGAGCCGTAAGCAGCGCATGATGGACACCATGCAGCACCAACAGGACGTGGAGGCCGCGGTGGCTTTTCTCCGTACCCGTATTGCTGAGCCGCCTGAAGTTCTGATTCAGTTGGGCACCGGGCTGGGGGAGCTGGCCAAAGCAATGCAGGTTGAATGCACCCTGGCCTACGAGGAGATTCCCCATTTCCTCCGCTCTACCGTAACCAGCCATGCCGGCCGCCTGGTATTCGGCACACTTGCCGGAAGGCAAACCGCAATCCTCCAGGGGCGTTTCCATTATTACGAGGGCTATTCGGCTCGCGAAGTGGCTTTCCCCATCCGGGTGCTCGCCCTGCTGGGCGTGACCACGGCCATTATTACCAATGCCAGCGGCGGTCTTAATCCGACCTTTCGTCCCGGCACCCTTATGGTCTTTAGCGACCACATCAATCTGTTGGGCGATAACCCGCTGCGCGGTCCGAACATCGACGCCTGGGGTGAACGGTTTCCCGATCTCTCCACCCCCTACGATCCCCAGCTCCGG
>JANOJK010001185.1:0-5844 GCA_031408165.1 Acidobacteriota bacterium
CGCATCTGCACGGCGGTCGCCTTGTTGGCATCGTCACGTACCGTGCGTTCGAGCGCCAGCGCGCGGTTGTACATGTCGCGCACCGTGTCCGCCGCGTTCGCGGGTACGGCCGTCCAGACGCACGCCGCCGTGGCGAGCGCCGCCATGAGTCGGTATCTCATACGGAACCGCCTATCGAAGCTGCGCATCCACTTCCTCGAAGTAGGTCTTCTTGACGAGCACCTCGCGGGGCTTGCCGCCCGCCGCCGCCGAAACGAGGCCGTCCATCTCCATCATGTCGACGAGCCTGGCCGCGCGGCTGAACCCGATCCTCAGCCGGCGCTGGAGGTAGGAGATCGACGCCTGCCCGCTCGAGACCACGATGCGCGAGGCCTCGTCGTACAGCTCGTCCTTGTCGAACTCCGCGTGCTCCTGCGTGTTCCCCTTCTCGTCCGCCGTGACCGTCGTGTTGTAAGCCGGCCTGCCCTGCTTGCGCAGGAAGCTCGCCAGCCGCGCGCTCTCCTGCTCCGAGATATACGGCCCGTGCAGGCGCACGAAGCGTGAGGAGGCCGGCGGCAGGTAGAGCATGTCCCCCTTGCCGAGCAGCTGTTCGGCGCCGTTGCCGTCCAGGATCGTGCGCGAGTCGATCTTCGAGGTCACCCGGAAGGACAGGCGCGCCGGCATGTTCGCCTTGATGAGACCGGTGATGACATCCACCGACGGCCGCTGCGTCGCCAGCACGAGATGGATGCCGATCGCGCGCGCCATCTGGGCGAGCCGCGCGATCGACTCTTCCACTTCGTTGCCCGCCACCATCATCAGGTCGGCGAGCTCGTCGATGAGGACGACGATGAACGGCAGGGTCTTCAGCTCGTTGCCTTTGTCGTCGATGACCGGCTCCCCGTTGTTCTCTCCCTGCATCCCGCGGACGTTGCGGTTGTACTGCTCGATGTTGCGGACGCCGAACGCCGCGAGCGTCTTGTAGCGCTCTTCCATCTCGCGGACGGCCCAGCGCAGCGCGTTGGCCGCCAGTTTCGGGTCCACGACCACGGGCGTCAGGAGGTGGGGGATGTCCTCGTACATGCCGAGCTCGAGGCGCTTGGGGTCCACCATGATGAACCGCACCTCGTCAGGCGTCGCGCGCATGAGGATGCTGGTGATCATGGCGTTGACGCTGACGGACTTGCCGGCACCGGTCGACCCCGCGATGAGGAGGTGGGGCATGGTCGCGAGGTCGGTGAGGAACGGCTCCCCGTGGATGGTCTTGCCCATGGCCAGCGTCAGCTTCGAGGTGGACCGCCGGTAGGCGTCGGACTCGAGGAGCTCGCGCAGCGAAATCTGCTCCCGGTTCCGGTTCGGGATCTGGATGCCGACGGTGGATTTCCCCGGGATGCGGTCGATGATGACGGACTCGGCCTGCATCGCGAGACAGAGATCGTCGGCGAGGCCGGTGATCTTGCTGTACTTCACGCCCGCGTCCGGCTTGAACTCGTAGGTGGTGACGACGGGGCCGGGATGAATCTGGACGACCGTTCCCTCGACGGCGAACTCGCGGCACTTCTCTTCCAGCAGCCGCGCGCCGTCCATCAGCTGCCGCTCGTCGATCTTCTGCTCCGGCTTCGCCGCGTCGAGGAGCGCGTTGGGCGGGAGGGCGTAGGCGCCCATCTTTCGCTCGACCGGCGACTTGTCCGGGTCGGGAAGCGGCAGGGACGCCTCCCTGGCGAATACGGGCGCGGGGCGCTTGATCGGCGGCGGCGGCGTGGGGCGCACCGACGCGGCTCTCAGCGCGGCGGCGGCGGCCGAGACCATCGCCGCAGTGCGGGGACGGGAAGGAGTATGGGAAGGAGTCGAAGGATCTTTCGAAGGGGTCGAAGGATCAGCTGACTCGCCGACTGCAATGCCAGGCCTGGGCCCCGATTCTCTCGATACCAGAGCAGTAAGCTCCTTCGACTCCTTCCCTTCCTTCCCGAGATGCTTCTTCAGGACTTCCTGCCTCTGCTTGTCGCGCTCTTTCTCGTCGCGGCGCCGCTCGATCGCCGCGCGGATGGTCGTCCAGCGGGCGCGGCCCGCCCGGGACAGGGTGGAGAAGAGCCGCCCGAACGAGAACTGCGTGGACAGGATGATCGCCGCGAAGAGCAGCGTCAGGATCAGGATGATGGACCCCGTCCGGTTCAGGTACTCGGCCAGGAGGCCCGCCAGGCGATCGCCGATGTAGCCCCCGGCGCGGAACGCCTTGCCGTCCACGTCCAGCGCGCCAAAGGCGAGCGCGAGGAACGACGAGATGCAGCTGACGAGCAGCACCGCGCCCATCAGCTTCGTATACGCCGCGTCCATCGTCCGGCACCAGAAATAGTGCCATCCGATGACGACGATGACGAGCGGGATGAGGTACGCCGAGTACCCGAGCATCTGATACGACAGCTCGCCGACGAACGCGCCGACGCGTCCGGCGAAATTTGACGGGGCCAGGTCGGAGCCGGTGTTGAAGAACCACACCGGGTCGCTGGCGTTGTAGCTGGCAAGCGCGACCAGCCAGATGAGCGCCGCGGCGAAGAGCGCGACGCCCAGGAACTCGCTGACGTGCCGGGAGCGCGCGTTGGTGGGTACCACTTAGATCTCCATAACGACCGGCAGCACGAACGGCCGGAGCCCGGAACGCTTGCGGAAAAACCGCTGGAGGTCCACTCGGATCTTCTCCTTCATCAACCCGGAATCGGTCCGCTCTTCCACGCTGGCCCCCTCGATTGCCGCGCCTACGAGGCCCGGGATTTCCTTCAACAACGCCTCGGTCCTGGCGTCCAGGACGAAACCGCGCGTAATCACGTCAGGCGTCTCCTCGAGCATGCCGGACAGCCGGTTGATCGCGACCACGGGGACGACGAGCCCGTCCCCCGCGAGATGCCGCCGATCGCGCAGGACCTCGTCCCCGACTTCGCCACTCCGCGTCCCGTCGATGAGGATACGCCCCGCGGCAACCTTGCGGGCGACCCGCGCCCCCTCGCCGTCGATCCGGATCACGTCGCCGTTCTCGGCGAGCACCGGCGTGGTGTCCGGGGACACCGTCCGCGCGATCCGGGCGTGCCGCGCGAGCTGGCGGTACTCTCCATGTATCGGCACGAAGTAGCGCGGCCTGACCAGGGAAAGCATGAGCTTGAGCTCTTCCTCGCTGCCGTGGCCGGACACGTGGATGTGCTTGATGCCCTCGTAGATGATGTCCGCCCCGCGCTTCGCGATGTGGTTCATCACCCGGCCGATCGCCTTCTCGTTCCCCGGGATCTCCCGCGCGGAGAACACCACGACGTCGTCGTGGTCTAGCTTGACGTGCCGGTGATCGTTGATGGCGATCCGGGGCAGCGCCGCCTGCGGCTCCCCCTGCGACCCGGTGCAAATTACCACGACGTCCTGCGACGGGTGGCTCTTGATCTCGCTGTCGCGGATCTGCACACCCGGGGGAATGCGCAGGTAGCCGAGGCGCATCGCGATTTGCGAGTTCTCGATCACGCCGCGGCCGACAAACGCGACCCGGCGATCGAACTGGTCCGCCAGGTCGACCAGAATCTGCATCCGGTACAGGCTCGACGAGAACATGGCGATGACGATGCGCCCGCGCGCGCTCGTGAACACCTCCTCGAAGCCGTCGATGACGTCGCGCTCCGAGCCGCTGACCCCCTTGCGATCGACGTTGGTGCTGTCGCCGAGCAGCACGAGCACCCCCTCGGCGCCCAGTTGCGCGAAGCGCTGAAAGTCCACGTGCTGCCCGTCGAGCGGCGTCTGGTCGATCTTGAAATCCCCCGTGTGCAGCACCACCCCGGCGGGCGTGTGGATCGCCACCGCCACGCAGTCGGGCATGCTGTGCGTCACCCGGAGAAACTCGATCGTGAAGCTGCCGACCGTGACCCGGTCGCGGGGACGGACCTCGGTGAGACGCGCGCGGACCTCGGGGCCGTGGTCCTCGAGCTTCGACTCGAGGAACGCGAGCGTCAGCTTCGTCCCGAAGATCGGACCGTCGAAATGCGCGACGACGTGCGGTACGGCGCCGATGTGATCCTCGTGCCCGTGCGTCAGCACCAGCGCCTGGATGCGGTAGTCCGGCAACTGCCGCACGTCGGGGATGATCAGGTCCACACCGAGCTGATCGGGTTCGGGGAACATGACCCCGGCGTCCACGAGGATCGCCGTGTCGCCGCAGGCGACGAGCATCATGTTCATGCCGAACTCGCCGAGCCCGCCGAGCGGGATCAGTTCGAGCGCCGGCGCGCCTGGCACACCCGTGCTGCCTGCAGCCATCATCAAACGTGGAAACCCCAGCCTGTGAAAAAGGAACCTCCGCCATAAGGTCACGCTGCGGCGGGCGCCGCGGAGGAAGCGTGGCCACCTGACCTTCGCTGGGACGTCGGTCAGGGACGGTGTAAAACCCCAGGGAACTATAGCACAGGTCAGCCCGAAAAAGGCGAAAAAGGCTTTAGTTATTAGGCTTTAGGCTTTGGAGGCGACAACGGAGACGAGCCGCAGAAGGTCCGGGATGGTGAGGGTTTCCGGGCGCCGGACGGGGTCGATTCCGGCCGCCGCCAGGACCTCGCCCGAGGCCCGGCCGATCGACTCGGCGAACGGCCGGAGCGCGTTGAGCAGGGTCTTCCTGCGCTGCATGAACATCGTCCGGACCATTTTGTCGAAGACCGCCTCGGTCCCGGCCGGAAGCAGCGATGGCTTGAACGCGAGTCTGACCACGGCCGAGTGGACCCTGGGGGCCGGCCGGAAGGCCCCGGGCGGCAGCGTCAGCAGCCGCTTCACGTCCGCCTGCATGGCCGTGAAGATGGTGAGCACGCCGTACTCCTTCGTGCACGCGGACGCCACGAGGCGATCCGCAACTTCGAGCTGGAGCATGAGGGTCGCGTCCACCATCGAAGTCGATGAGCTCGCGACTGCGAGCAGCTTGAACAGGATCGGGGACGAGATGTTGTAGGGGAGGTTTCCCGCGACGCGGATCGGGCCGCCGGCCAGAAACGGCGTGAGATCGACATCGAGGATGTCGGCCACCACGATCTCGGTGTTCCGCGGCAGCTGCGGCTCGAGCGCCGCGGCGAGCTCGCGGTCGATTTCAATGGCGGTGACGTGTTCCGCGCGCGCCGCCAGGCGCAACGTGAGGGCGCCCGGGCCCGGACCGATCTCGAGGAAGCGCTGGTCCCGCGCCGGCGCGATCGCCTGGACGACCTTGTCGGCCCACGCGGGCGCCAGGAAGTGCTGGGCGAACCGTCTCCGGGCCTGACCTGCCGGAGCCGGCTGGCGAAGGCGGCCCTTAATCATCCTCGACGGACTCGCCGCGCCAGAACTTCTCTTCGATTTCCTCGATCTGCTCCTCGCTCATCCCGAAGTAATGCCCGAATTCATGGATGACGGTCTCGGCCACGCAGTCGCGGATCTCGTCGTCGTTCTCGCACGCCTCTTCGGTGGGCTTCTGGTAGATCGAGATCCGATCGGGCAGGGAGTTGCCGAAACCCCAGCTCCGCTCGGGCAGCGGGGTGCCCTGGTAGAGCCCGAACAGGGTGTCGCCCGGCTCCATCTCCATCTCCTCGAGGAGCTCCCGGGACGGCTCGTCCTCGACGACGACGGCGACGTTCCGCATCTCTTTTCGGAAGCGCCGGGGAATCTCGTTGATGGCGTCCTCGACGAGCTGCTGGAAGCGCTGGCGAGTCATTTCTTACGCCTCGCGGCGCGGCCGCTTGAATCGATCGTGCCGGTACCTTGCGGCGTCCGCCTCGCGGCGCGGCCGCTTGGATCGATCGTGCCGGTACCTTGCGGCGTCCGCCTCGCGGCGCGGTCGATTGGGGCGATCGTGCCGGTACCATGCGGCGTCCGCTTCGCGGC
>JANOJK010001225.1:0-3339 GCA_031408165.1 Acidobacteriota bacterium
GAATCTGGAAACGCGAGAGCTCTCCTACTATATAAAGACGAAGATGGAAAACAATCCTCTGTGGCAAAACATTACGGATGTCTTTCAAGGCAGGGTCAGCGCATTCGACCTCCAGTCGTCCTTCGCCAAGATCAAGAAGGACATCAGCATGGATGAGCTGAAGCGCCTCAATGAGAACATCAATGCGGTGACACGGATAAAGGACCGGGAGTTTCCGGAACAGACGATTCCGGTCAGAGCAAACATCAGAGAAGCCATCGACATCTTTTACAAAGTCAACGCCAGCGGTGTCGCTCTGACGGACGCCGAACTTGCGCTGGCCCAGATTTCAGGGTTCTGGCCGCAAGCGCGGGACCTGTTTAAAGCCAAACTGGCACACCTCGAAAAAGAGGGATTCGGCTTCCAGTTGGATTTCCTCGTATATGTGCTTCTTGGCTGCCTGCACCACATGGGTTCTGACATGCGCAAGCTGCATGGGGAGGAGAACAAGCAGGCGTTACAGTCGGCTTGGAAACGTCTCGATACTCAGGTGCTGGACTATGTCGTCAATCTGCTGCGCACGGGCGCATACGTCGACCATATCCATGAAATCAGTTCGCCCTATGCCCTGGTGCCGATTGTGGTCTATTGCTTCGACCGAGCCGGCAAGAATCTCTCCGACGTCGAGATTCGAAAGATGGTCAAGTGGTTTTATTACTCTCAGATTCGCACTCGCTATGTGAGCCAGTTGCCGCAAAAACTGGACCGAGATCTCAGAACCTTAGTGGAGTCCGCGAAACCATTCGATGACCTGCTCCAAGTGATCGCCGAAGAACGGCCACTCGAGGTGCTGCCGTCGGAATTCGCCGGGCGTGCCATACAGCACCCACTGTTCAGCATGATGCGCTGGTACCTCAAGAGCCGTGGTGCGGTCTGTTTGACTACTGGAATCAGCCTGCGGAAGAACATGGGGAAGAAATACCAGCTCGAGCTGGACCATATTTTTCCTTTCTCTCGTCTCAAGACGGCCGGCTACGGCAAGGGCAACCGGGTGAAGTACGCATTGGCTCAGGAATTCACGAACCGAGCCATTTTGACTCAGGTGGCGAACCGCTCAAAGGCATCCATGGACGCCGCCGTCTATCTGGCCAACGTGCAGAAGCATTTTCCCAAGGCGCTCGACCTGCAGTGCATTCCCGAGAACGAGAATCTCTGGAGCATTGAACACTATGAGGACTTTCTAGAAGCCCGGCGCGACCTGCTGGCATCGCGCATCAACACGTTCCTGAACAAAATTACGGAGACGGAGGAGACGCACGCTCCTGCGACTATTGAGGATCTGATCTTCGAGGGTGAGAGTGACGAGCTGGAGTTCAAATCGACGTTGCGCTGGGACCTCACAATTGGGGCCGTCAACCGCAAGATGGAGGAGGCGATCGTCAAGGCTGTCGCTGCCTTCGCCAATTCTCAGGGCGGCACCCTCGTAATAGGCGTGGACGACGATGGGCAGACGATCGGCCTGCAGCATGACTACAACTCGCTCGGTGACGCGGACAGAGACAAATTCGAGCGGCACCTTCACAGTCTCCTCGATCTGAATCTTGGCAAGACCTTCGTGTCCACAAAAGTGAAGGTCAGATTTCACGTCGTCGCGGAAGCGGATGTTTGTCAGGTGGATGTGGCAATGGGAAAGGAACCCCTGGTCGTTGCATCCAAGGACAAGAACGGCGTGTTAGTAGAGAAGTTTTACGTGCGCAGTGGGAATGCCTCTCAAGAGATTCCAATGAGTGAGATGAGCGCCTACTTGAAAGAACGGTTCAACTAATCGTCTATGGTGGGCATGACTGAATCCGTCGTCGAGCAGGCCGCTCTCGCTTGGCTCGACGACCTCGGCTGGTTCGTCACAAACGGCCTGGCGATCGCTCCGGGCGAGACCGGAGCCGAGCGCGCGGACTACGCCCAGGTGTTCCTAGACGGGCGCCTCCGCGTCGCTTTGGCCCGACTCAATCACGCGCTGCCGGCCGAGGCGCTGGAGGATGCCTTCCGCCGGCTGACGAGGCCAGAGGGCGCAGAGCTGTCGGCGCGCAACCGCGCCGTGCATCGCTTGCTGGTGGAGGGTGTGACGGTCGAATACCGCGCAGCAGACGGCGCGATCCGCGGGGCTCAGGCGCGTGTGCTCGACTTCGAGGATGCGAAGAACAAGGACGGCCTCGCGGTCAATCAGTTCACGGTCACCGAGAACAAGCACACGCGCCGGCCGGACGTGGTGCTGTTCGTCAACGGGCTGCCGCTGGCGGTGCTCGAGCTCAAGAACGCCGCCGACGAGGACGCGACCATCTGGACGGCCTTCCAACAGCTCCAGACCTACAAGGCCGAGCTGTCATCACTGTTCGCGTTCAATGCGGTGCTGCTAGCCTCCGACGGCGTGGAGGCGCGCGTCGGCACGCTCACGGCCGGACGTGAATGGATGAAGCCGTGGCGCACGATCACGGGCGAACGTCTCGCCGATCCGCGTCTGACCGAGCTACAGGTCTCTATCCAGGGACTGTGCGAGCCACGACGGTTCCTCGACCTTGTGCGCGACTTCATCGTCTTTGAGGATGCGGGCGGTGGCAAGCTCTCCAAGAAGATGGCGGGCTACCACCAGTTCCACGCGGTGCAGGTGGCAGTCGGCGAGACGCTGCGAGCGGCCGAGTTGTACCGCGCAGCGGACCGAGTCGCGGAGTCTCGGGCCGAATACGAGGCGGGCCAGAAACCTGGCGGCCAGCGCGGCGACCGCCGCGTTGGCGTGGTGTGGCACACACAGGGCTCCGGCAAGAGCCTGACTATGGCGTTCTATGCCGGACGCATCATCCGCGAGCCGGCGATGGCGAATCCTACGCTGGTTGTGCTCACCGACCGTAACGACCTCGACGATCAGCTCTTCGGTACCTTTTCGCGCTGTCAGGATCTCCTGCGTCAGCCGCCGGTCCAGGCCGAAAGCCGCGCCGACCTGCGCCAGAAGCTCACCGTCGCGGCGGGCGGCGTGGTCTTTACTACCATCCAGAAGTTTTTTCCCGAGGAGAAGGGGGACCGGCACCCGGTGCTCTCGGACCGGCGCAACATCGTGGTGATTGCCGACGAGGCACACCGCAGCCAGTACGACTTCATCGACGGCTTCGCGCGGCACATGCGCGACGCTCTGCCGCACGCTTCTTTCATCGGCTTCACCGGCACACCCATCGAGTTGCAGGACGCCAACACACGGGCGGTATTCGGCGATTACATCAGCGTTTACGACATCCAGCGCGCGGTTGCTGACGGGGCGACCGTTCCGATCTACTACGTCCAGCACGTCACCAGTGTGGGGGATTCGATTCG
>JANOJK010001236.1:0-2449 GCA_031408165.1 Acidobacteriota bacterium
ATCACCAGGCCCAGAATCAGCCGGCGGTGTCGGATCAGCCAACTGACGGACTGGGGTCGGAGCTTGGCGCGGGTGTGCTGGCGAGAGGGCATGACCTCGGATGTTGTACCAGCTATCGCCGCGGCTGTAGCTTGTTCTTCAGACACGCTTCTGCGCGACGAGGACCGCTTCGATCGACGCCGTCGGTCGGCGTTCAGCTCATCGCCCTGCCGTGTCGGTCAGTCCGATTCATTGCGCGACCTGCAGGACCTTCAACTGCTTCTGCCCTCTGACCAGCAGCTTCCCGTCGACGAGCGCCAGCGGCGCCCAGTTGTCGCCCGGCTCGAGCACCACGGCACTGGCGAGGGCCTTGAACCCGGACGGGTTTGGCTCGACCAGATACAGCTTCGTGCTGCCGTCAGTGGTCAACAGCAGACCATCGGCCAATATGGCGCCGCCCCTGACGAATGCCGGCTCTCGATCGGTCTTCCATTTCACCTGGCCATCCATCGTCATCGCAACGAGACCGTCGGCCCGCTCGTTGGTCGTGTAATGAGCGTAGAAATGTCCGTTGTGAAGAATCGGCGGGTGCGTATGCGCGCCGAAATCCGGGTTCTTGAACAACTCCGTAGCAGTGTAGCTGCCGTCGCCTTGCTTCTGGACTTTGATCATCGCCGTGCCGGCGTTGTACCCACCCGTGACCAGAACTCTGCCCTCACCGGCGTCGACTGCCTGCGGCACCGGGATCGAACACTGCCAGTTCGTATAGGACCAGAGGACCTTTCCGCTGAGCGGGTCGAGGCCGTTGACGCTGCCGTTCCGTGCGTTCCGCCCACCCCCGACGCTCGCCATGACCATCACCAGATGATCCGCTCCGTCGACTTTGACGATTGAGGGGCTCACATAGCCAGGGCTGCCCGATAGCGCAGCCGACTTCCACTTGATCTCCCCGGTCACCTTGTCGTAGGCGACGACCCCCGCCTGCGACGTTTGGGGCGCCACGATCAGCAGGTTCCGGTAGACCAGCGGATTCTGGACGATCGCCCACCTGGGGAGCTCACCGCCGCCGAAGTCCTTCCAGATGTTCTTGTGCCAGACAGGTTTTTGCGTCTTCGTGCTCAGCGCGTAGAGGTCGCCCAGGGGACCGGTCGTGTACACGAAGTCTCCGTCGACAGTCGGGGTAGTGCGAGAGCCGGCGAACATGAACCCGCCGGGTGCGTCATAGGCGAAGCTCCATAGCTCTTTGCCTGTCGTAAAATCCAGAACGCGGAGCTTGTCGCCGACCTGCTCGTCTCTGTCGAAGAGATAGACTTTGCCGCCGCTCACCGCCGGGCCGCCGAAACCGGCGGCGACGGGCGCCGTCCACAGCACTTTCGGCCCGTCCGCCGGCCAACTGCGCAGCAGCTGTTTCTGATCCGACGTGCTGTCCCGTTTCGGCCCGTAGATCCACGGCCAGTCCGCGGCGAGCGTGGACGTTATCGACAACGCGACCATAGCCGCGGCGAGTGTTGCGGTGCTTCTCATCGTTCGGACTCCTCCGTGAATCGATATCGACCTAATCCCGGCAACGCCCGCCGCGCCCGAACTTCTGCCCGACGCCTGCGGCTGCCGCCAGGAAACCAGAGTAGCAGTGGATTGGGCACTCCATTGTTCGGCAGTTTGAGAAGGGCTTGTGAGCACGATTCACGAATGGGGATCAACACAGCTCAACAATTCAAACGTGCTTGCCGCATCCCGGCGCTCACCGCTGACCTCAGCAACGAACTATTTCACGACCCAGTAGTAGATGCGCCGGCCGTTCACTTCCTCCGTCTTGTCCGGCGGCCACTCCGATCCCATGCTGAAGCTGTGCGAGACGACTCGGGTGCCGGGCTTCAGCTTCTTGAGCTGCGGCATCAGCTTGACATTCAGCGCCTCCAGCAAATAGAGCGTGATCACTGTGGCCGGCTTCAGATCGGTTTCAAAGAGATCCTGATTCAGAAACTTCACCTTGTTGCCGACCCCGGCCTTCGCCAGGTTCGCGTTGGCTTCCTTGATGCGCTCCGGATTGATGTCGATGCCCACTGCGGTGGCGCCGAACTTCTGAGCCGCCGTAATCGGGATCCGGCCATCGCCAGAGCCCAGGTCGTAGACCACATCCTTGGCCGTGACGTTGGTGATCTTCAGCATCGCGTCAACCACGTCCTGCGGCGTCGGCACATAAATGACGTCCGGTTCACGCAGCGTGCCGGTCTGCTGCGCCGATACCGCCGCCGTCCACAACACCAGCGCTGTAACGATCCCCAGTCTCAATGAGTACACTCGCATCCCGCGTGCTCCTTCCGTGTTGATGTTCAACTACTATCCCACTGCTCGAACGGCCGGCCGTTCACATCGAAGGATACTTCAGTCGTCGGTGGCGGCGATCCTGAATTCTCCGGAAAATCTTCCCTTCTCCCCGACGATCAGGGGAACGGCCCTCTTGGCGAAC
>JANOJK010000732.1:0-1708 GCA_031408165.1 Acidobacteriota bacterium
CCCGTTCTCGATCCTCGGGCCTCGGTCCTCGACGTTGCAACGTGACGTTTTCCACCGACGACACCATCGTCGCCATCGCCACCCCGCCCGGACGGGGCGGGATCGGCGTGGTGCGGCTCAGTGGTCCCGGCGCCGCGGCGATTGCGCGCGCGCTGACGGGCTGCGACGGTTTCGAGCCGCGGCACGCGACACTGACGACGGTCGCGGCGGCAGACGGCGCGCCGATCGACCAGGCGGTCGTCACCTACTTCCCTGCTCCCCGGTCCTATACGGGCGACGACGTGGTCGAACTGTCGGCGCATGGCAGCCCGATCGTGCTCGACGCCATCGTCCGCGCGGCGGCCGGCGCGGGGGCGCGGCTCGCGAATCCGGGGGAGTTCACGTTCCGCGCGTATTTGCACGGACGGATCGACCTGGTGCAGGCCGAAGCGGTCGGGGAACTGATCGACGCGGTCACGCCGCTGCAGGCCCGCGTGGCCTTCGATCAACTGGAGGGCACCCTCACGGCCCGGCTGCGCGACGTGGACACGGCGCTGCTCGATCTGATCGCGCCGCTCGAGGCGTCGCTGGATTTCCCCGAAGAGGGTTACCACTTCATCACGCCGGCGGACGCGGTGACGGCGCTCGACGCCATCCGCGCGTCGATCGACGTGCTGCTGGCGGACGCGGCGCGCGGGAGGTTGATTCGGGAAGGGATGACGGTCGCGATCGTCGGGCGTCCCAACGCGGGGAAATCGAGCCTGTTCAACCGTTTGGCCGGCGCGGCGCGCGCCATCGTCACCGCCGTGCCCGGCACGACCCGCGATCTGCTGACCGAGCGCATAGACGTCGGCGGCGTGCCGTTCACGATCGTCGATACGGCCGGTCTTCGCGCGCATGCGGCCGATGCCATCGAGGAGGAAGGGATTGCGCGCGCGCGGCGGGCGGTCGACGCCGCGGACCTTCTCGTCATCGTCCTCGATCGATCCGCGGAACTGGTGGAGGACGATCGGGTGCTGCTGGACGGCGCGGCGGCGCGGCGGCGACTGATCGTCGCGAGCAAGAGCGATCTGCCCGCGTCGTGGGACGCGCGCACCGTGGGCGCGCTGGAGGTGTCTTCCCTGACGGACGCGGGGATCGACGCCCTGCGCGCGGCGCTGGCCGATGCGGCGGGCGCCGGAGTCCTCCGCGATCGCGCGCCGATCGCGAACATGCGGCATGCCGCGCTGCTCGAGCAGGCGCGCGAGGCCGTGGCGCGCGCGGGCGTGGCGGCGGGGTCGGCGGTGCCGGAGGAGTTCGTGCTCGCGGATCTGCACGAGGCGCGCGGGTGGTTCGACGAGATTACCGGCGCGCGGCCGCAGGAGGAAGTGCTGCGGGTGATTTTCGAACGCTTCTGTATAGGGAAATAATTACGTCATCAATTATGGACGGCCCGGCTTGACGGCTTGCTCACGAGGGTCACAAAGATCACAAGGATCACGAAGGAGAAATTCGGTTGCTTTGGACGAGTTGCTTTGCGGCCTTGGTGATCTTTGTGACCTCCGTGGTTGGCCGCAGGCCCGTGAGCAGCAGTTTGTAGCGCGATGAAGCATCACGAGATCATCGTCATCGGGGCGGGGCACGCCGGCGTGGAAGCCGCGTGGGCGGCCGCGCGCATGGGGCTCGACGTCGCCATCTGCACGCTGTCGATGGACACGATTGCGCACATGCCGTGCAACCCGGCGATTGG
>JANOJK010000015.1:0-6202 GCA_031408165.1 Acidobacteriota bacterium
TCCCTATGAGCTGCCCTGGCCGACGACGGCGGCGGCGAACGGGGTTCACACCGTGACGGCGGTCGCGCGGGATGCCGCCGGCCACGACGCCACGGCCGCCCCGGTCACGGTGACGGTCTCGAATGACAGCGGCGCGCCGACCGTGAGCCTGACCGGGCCGGGCGCGGGCACGACGGTGAGCGGCACGGTCACCCTCGCCGCGACCGCGACCGACGACATCGCCGTGACGAGTGTCCAGTTCTTCGTCGACGGCGTCCCGCTCGGCGGCCCCGTTGTCGAAGGACCCCACCAGGTGAGCTGGTCTACCATTGACCTCGCAAATGGGGCCTACACACTGACGGCGGTCGCGCGCGATGCGGCCGGCAACCAGACAACATCACAGAGTGTCGTCGTGACCGTGGCCAACTAGAGGAAGAGCGATCAGTTTCAGGACGGCGGCGACGCCGGCGTCGATCTGATCGTAGCGAAGCGGGTGGGCGCGACCGATGTCGCTCGCGTCGAGGCCGACGAGAACGATCGTCGTCGGCGCCGCATACAGCCGCCGAAACAGCCCTACCGCGAGGACGGCGGAAACCGCGTGGATGTCGGGCGAGTCGCTGTTCCATCCCGAGAACGTCGCCTCGTCCACAATCGAGACCGCGCCGGTCGCTGTCCCGCCGACGAAGGCGTCCACGAGGACCACCTGGTCGAACGCGGCGAACGTCTCGAGACAGCCCAGCAGGTCCGTGTGCGCGTCCAGCAGTGTCGTGTCGCGCGGCAGGTCCGCACGCGCCCGCAGGCGCTCGACCACCGCAGGCCCGAATCCGTCGGCGCCTTGCAGCGGGTTGCCAATCCCCACGACCAGCCTAGCCCGGTCCATGGCCGTTCGCGTCCGCGGCCAACGGCAGCCGGACGGTGAAGGTGGTGCGTCCAGGCGCGCTCGCGACGTCCACACGACCCCCCGCGCTGGTGACGATGCCATGCACGATCGCGAGACCCAGCCCGGTCCCCTTGCCGACGCGCTTCGTGGTGAAGAACGGCTCGAAGAGATACGGCATGACGGCCGCTGGGATGCCCGGCCCGGTGTCGGTGACGCGGATGACCACTTCGTCGGGCGCGCGGGTGACGGACGTCTGGACGGTCAGCCTGCCGCCAGGGTGCATCGCGTCCACGGCGTTCTCCACGAGGTTGGACACCACCTCCTGGAGCCGCCCCGGATCGACGAGCACAGGCGACGGGCCGTCCGCATAGTCGCGCACGACCTCGACGCCTTCGAGTCTCCCCTGTTGCCCGAGCAGCGACAGCGCATCGTCGACGAGCGCCGCGGCCTCCACCCGCACCACCTGGGCGTCCGACTCGCGCGAGAAATCGAGCAGCCCCTTCACGATTTCACGGCACCGGAGCGCCTGCGTAGCGATGGTGTCCAGATCATCGCGGAGCCGCGAGGTGCGATCGACGTCCTCGAGCGCGAGCATCGACAGCGACAGGATGCCGCCGAGCGGGTTGTTCAGGCTGTGCGCGACGCCAGCCGCCAGGCGTCCGATCGACGCGAGCTTTTCGGCCTGCGCCATGCGCTGCTGGGCAGACCCGAGCTCTTCGGTGCGCTGCTTCACGCGCTGTTCGAGCGTGCGGCCCCACTCCTCGAGCTCGGTCTTCATCGCCTGGAGGCTCCCGAGCATGTCGTTGAACGACGCCGCGAGATCGCCGACCTCGTCGTGCGACGAGGCCGAGACGCGGACCGACAGGTCGCCGGCGGCGATCGTCTTCGCCGCTGCCGCCATGTCTTCGAGCGGCGAGATCATGCGGCGGGTGATCAGATAGGTGATGATGAAGACTCCGGCGAGGCCAATCCCGCAGACGGGGAGAAAGGTCAGCATCACATTGGTGCGCTCGGCCAGAATCGGCGCCTGCAGCATCGCCGTCTGCAGCGCGCCGACGACCTCGCCGGCGCCGTTGTGGAGAGGCTCGGTCGCGGCGAGATAGCCGTCGGGCAGCGATTCGGCGCCCCCCGCGCGCGCACCGGCGCCGGCGGCCAGCGTGCTGGCGACCCGGCGGCCGCCCGAGAGAATCCACACGGCGCCGATCGCACGTCCCTGGTGCGTCGCGTCGCCGTAGACGAAGCGCTTCACGCGATCGACGAGATCGTTCCGGCCGTCGAGCAGCACCCCGCCATACACCACTCCCCCGTCGCCTGAGGCGCGGGGCATCGGAGCCGCGGCAAGCAGGACCAGACCCGTTCCCGGGAGGCGCGCGGCCACCGCGGATCCGAGATCCTCGACACATGCACGGGAAAGGGTCTCCGTGCTCCCGCGCGCCGTTCCATCCATCGCGGTCCGAATCGACGAGGCCACCGCGGGATCCGACAGGCATGGATCGATCGTCAGCGCGTCGCGCGGCACGGCGCGCATGAAATCCAGCGCGCCGGGCTCCATACGTCCGCCGGCCGGTGCGCCTGAGGCGGCCGCCCGTTCGACCGCGTCGCGGGTCGCGTCGAGCTTCTCGCCATAGAGCGTCCGTGCCACGCTGAGCCCCTGAAGGTTCCTCGCGCGCGCCTCCTCCAGCAAAGCGTCCTCGATGATGCGGGAGCCGATCACCGTCGACACGGCGGTGCCGCCGATGACGACGACGGTGAACGCGGCGGTGATCTTGGTGCGAAGCGAGACGCGCGGCCAGGCCCACTCCCGCACCGATCACCCCACCCGCATGACGTGCACCGAACAGCTCACGCACGGATCATACGCGCGCGCGAGGATCTGGAGCCTCTGGCGCAGTTCGTCATCCGGGACGTCGACCGCATCAGTCGCGGCTGCCCTGAACTGCTCCTCCGCGTGCGCGAGGTTCTGGGCCGTCGGCGTGACGACATCGGCCGACGCAATTCGACCGTCCGCATCGATCTCGTAGTAATGGAAGAGCGTCCCGCGGGGGGCCTCCACCGCGGCAGCGCCCGCGGCCGGGTGCACGTGGTACGGGACCGGAGACTCGTCCGCGAGCCCCTCGCGCACCATCTCGTCAACGAGACCCAGCGCGCGTTCGACGGAGAACACGATCTCGATCGCCTGGGCGATGTCGTTCATGACCAGGTTCCGGGACGGCACTGCGGGGCCCAGGGCGCGCCAAGCGTCGAGCGCGAGCCCGGTCAGCCGGTCGCCATTCAGTGTCAGCCTGGCCAGCGCGCCGACGAGGTACGGCCGCCCGTCGTGCAGGGAGTGCTTCGCATTGGAATGCCTCACGGCCCGCTCGCCGGTCAGCGTCCTGTACTGCTCGACCGGAATCCTCGTGCCCTCGTCCAGGCGGATGGTCGATCCGAAGAAGTACGAGTCGGCGTCGGGTTCGAGCGCCGCGCACCGGATCGGCACGTCGGCGAAGGCAGGAACCTGCACGCCCCCCAGGACGGCGATGGCGCGGGCGCAATCCTCCATGCCGCGGACCAGGGCGGAGCGGAGCTGTACGAGATCGTCCAGTGACGGCAGTTTGCCGAAACCGCCGATCACGTAGTTGACGGGGTGCACCGCGCGGCCGCCGACCACCTCCTGGATCGTGTTTCCCAGCTTTTTCAATCGCAGCGCCATCGCCACCGTTTCGGGATCCGCACTGGCGATCTCGAGCACGCTGGCGCGGCCGAGCAGATCCGGCAGCGCGAGGCAGAACACGTGCAGGGCGTGGCTTTCGATCGCGGCCCCGTGGAACGCCAGCTCGCGCAGGCGCGAGGTCTGTGGCGAGACCTGCACGTCGAGCGCGCGTTCGATGGCGCGCAGCGCCACGATGGCATGGTTGTGCGAGCAGATCGCGCACACGCGCGAGACAATCCCCGGGATCTCGCTCAAGGTCCGGCCGCGGACCAGCGCTTCGAACAGCCGCAGGCCTTCGAAGACGTCGAACTCCACCCGCTCCACGCGACGGCCGTCGAGCACGACGGTGATGCCGCCGTGCCCTTCGATTCTGGCGAGGTGGTTGACCGTAATCGTGCGGCTCATCGCGTCATCTCCTCCCCGCGGCGCGGACGCGCGGGTGCGCAAAAGGTTGCGAGTCGCCGTGAAATGTCCTCGTCGCTCAGGCCCACCCGGCGCAGCACGGCGCGCATCGCGTCAGGATTGGCGTCGTCGGCCGGGCCGCGGCACCCGATGCACGCGATGTTGAAGCCCGGGCATCGCGCGTGACACCCGGCGGCCGTGACGGGACCGAGGCAGGGCACGCCGGCGTCGAGCAGGCAGTTGCGCTCCGCCATGCGGCACTCGGCGCAGACGGGATAGGAGGCCTTCTCCGGCTTGTCGCCGTTCAGGAGGCACGCAACCGCCTGGAGGAATTCGTCCTTCTCCATCGGACAACCAGGGATCGTCAGGTCCACTCGCACGAAGTCGCTGAGCGGACGATGCGGGCGGCTGTCGTATGCCGGCGCGGCGGCGCCGTACACGATCGCGAGCTTCTGGTCGTGCGTCAGCGGGCCGCTGCCGGCCGCGATCCCGCCGTAGCCGGCGCAGGTCCCGCAGGCCACGAGCAGTTGCGATCGCTCGCGAATCTCACGCAGCGTCTTCTCGTCGCGGTCGCTTCCGACCGACCCTTCGACGAACGCAATGGTGAGCGCGTCGGGTGGCGGCGCAGACGAGGCGCCGAGAAAGTCCGCGATGTCCACGAGCGTCGCCAGCTCCAGCAGTTGCTCCTCGCAGTTGAGGATCACGATCTGCTCGCCCCAGCAGCCGCTCAGTCCGAAGATCCCGATCGATGGTTTCATGCTGGCCCCTACACGACTTCGGGAAGATTGATTGCGTCCCAGTAGGTGAACACCGGGCCGTGGACGCAGGTGTACTTGTAACCGACCGAGCAGTGGCCGCACTTGCCGACGCCGCACTTCATCCGGCGCTCGAGGCTCATGAGAATGCGGTCCTTCGGGAAGCGCCTGGCGACGAGCTCGCGGAGGACGAACTTGTAGACCACCGGCGGGCCGACGACCGCCGCATACGTGCGCCGGGGATCGATCGTGACGGCGTCGAACAGCGCCGGCAGGAGCCCGACGCGATGCGGCCACGTGCCGCCCGGATCACGATCGACGGTCAAGAGCGTGGTCAAGGCGTCCACGTCGGCGAGCGAGCTCACCTCGTCGCGAAACAGCATGTCGTCCGGAGTCCGCGCGCCGTACATGAGCGTGAGGTTGCCGAACCGCTCGCGGTTGTCGAGCGCATACCAGAGCAGCGAACGGAGCGGCGCCAGCCCGAGGCCGCCGGCGATGATCACGAGGTCGTGACCTTCCATGTCCTCGACGGGGAAGCCGTTGCCGTACGGGCCGCGGATGCCGACGAGGGCGTTGGTCGGGAGCCGGAAGAGCGCGTCGGTGACGCGGCCGGCCCGCCGCACGCACAGCTCGATGACGCCGCGCCTCGTCGGTGACGAGGAGATTGAAATCGGCGCTTCGCCGGTGCCGATCACGCTCAGCTCGACGAACTGGCCGGGACGATGCGACCAGGCGTCGTGTGCCGCCTGGTCCACGAGCCTGAGCTGGAAGAGATGCGTGTCCCCCACCAGCCGCTGGATGCGCGAGATGCGCGCGAGGTGCGGCAGATACGGGTTGTCAGGCAGTCGTCCCGGTACGGTCGGCGCCAGTGCGGTCTGCATCGGCTTGTCCTCGAATCCTCTGAATGACGGTGGCGATATCGATGCCGGCCGGACACGCCGCCGTGCAGCGGCCGCAGCCGACGCAGCTCGGGCGGCCGTACTCGGCCACGAACCCGCGCTGCTTGTGGTAGAAGCGGAACTTCAGACGCGCGCTGCGCGAGCCGCGGAAGTTCTCCCCGCCGGCGACGGCCGCGTGCGACTTGAACAGGCACGAGTCCCACGTGCGGGCGCGGCGTCCCGCGCGCCCTCCGAGATCGACTTCGTCCTTGACGTCGAAGCAGTAGCAGGTCGGACAGACCATGCTGCACGCGCCGCACGAGAGACACCGATCCGCGAACTCGTCCCAGACCTTGGAGTGGTATTCGATATCCAGGATCTCGGGGAGGTCGCGGATCTCGACGTGCGTGCGGTACTTGGCGCGACGGGTCGCCGAACGCCGCTTGAACTCCTGGAAGTCGGCTGCGGTCGGCTCTTCGAGGAGGCACTGGCTCAGCATGATCATGTCGTGGCCGCGGCTGGTGCCGATGAACACGAGGTAGGTGTCGCCGAGGTCGCTGAGGAACAGATCGAATCCGCTGTCCACGAAGTCCGCGTTCATGGATGCGGCAAAGTGTTT
>JANOJK010000022.1:0-2072 GCA_031408165.1 Acidobacteriota bacterium
CGCGACGGTAATCGATACCGCTGCGGTCACCGTGGCCGCATTCGCACTGTCGGCCGGCGTGAAGGTGACAGACAACCGCTGTCCGGGGCCCGTGAGGAGGACAGTGCCAGCGGCCGGTGCGTACACGAACGTCCCAGCTTCACTCGCCGTCGCATTCAACTGCGTCTCACTCAGCGCGGTGCCGGGAATGATGTTTCCCGGCGTCAGCCAGGTGATGACGGGCTGCCGCTGGACCACCGTCACCGGCACGGTCTTCGTGATCGGCGCGAACGCGGAGTTGGTGGGTGTGAAGGTCACCGACAGCGTCCGCTGGCCGACCGCGAGCACCGTCCCGGCGGAGGGGGTGTAGAGGAACGTGCCCCCGAAGTCGGCGGTCGCGTTCAACTGCGTCGCGCTCAGCGCGGTGCCGGCCGCGATCGGCGCGGGCGCGTTCCACGTCACCGTCGGACCCGCCGCGAGGACGTCCAGCAACACCGTGGTCGTCGCTGATTGATAAGTGGCGGTGTCGGTCGGATTGAACGTGGCCGACAAGGGCTGGCCGTTACCGGCCTCCAGCAGCGTTCCCGCGGGCGGCGTGTAGACGAAGCTGCCCGCCACCGATGTCGTCGCGCTGAGCTGCGTGGCGCCGAGCGCCGTCCCCTTCACGATGGGCGCGGGGGTGGCCCACGTCACGGACGGGGTCTGCTTGCCGGTTACAGCGGCGGCCGGGATGATCTCCACCGCGGCGAAATTCCACACGTGATCGATCGGGGCGATGTCGTTGAGGGTCACGAGGGTGCCGGCGGCGGCGGTGATGGACGTGCGGCGCTGCACCCAGAAGGTATCGCCGTTCCCCCCCAGCACTTCGTGCACCATCGTCTGGTTCGCGCCGAGCGTGCGGGGGACAGCACCGTTCCAGTCGTTGCCGACCGCGTAGACGAAGGACCCGGCCCTCGTCGTGGTGAGTGACACCGAGGGAGGAACGCCGCTCACACCGCTCGCGGCGGCGCTGGCCCCCACTCCCGCAGCGCCACTGAATGCGATCACCACGAGGGACTGGTCCGTGGTGCTCGCCGTGTGCGTTGACGAGACGGTGATCCCCGTGAGTGCCGACGGCGTCGTGGCTGACCAGATTTCGGAAACCCCGTTCTGCGCGTTGGCGCGTCTGACCAGCGTCCACGCCAGGCTGCCGCCGGCCACGGACATCGTCTCGGGAGAACCGTCGGGACCCGACGAGGCAATGAACGCCACGAGCAGGTCGCCGGCCGCGGTGTTGAAGGGTGCCGTCACGACCGTGCTGTTGCCAGCGACGGCGACGAGAGGGCCTGCGGTCAGCGGCGTCACCGGCGGCGGCGGCCCGATCGCGGTGTAGCTCTTGAAGCTGTAGTCCGTGAACTGAAAAATGCCGTCAATCCTGGAGGACAGCCGCGCCCAGACGCTACTGCCGTCGGCCGGCAGGCCGGTGACGAGCGCCGACTGCGCCGCGCTCTCCACACCGGCGTGGAGATTGGTGCCCCCCTGCGTGGTGCCCAGATCGAGCTTGTAGCCCGTGACCCCCGTCCCACTCGTCCAGGTGAAACTCTGCGCGCTCGAGCCAAACGCCACTCCGGCGGTGGGCGTGAGGAGCTGCGCAGGCACAGCCGTCGGCGTCGGCGGGGGTGGGGGCGGCGGAGGGGGTGCCGTGCCCGGGTAGAAATCGACCGCCCAGCCGGCCCGCTCCGCGAGATCCGGGACCGAGGTTGTCCCGGTGAACCAGAAATTGGCCACGCCGATGAAGGGCCATAGATAGTCGTACGCGTCCCGGGCACCGCTCCATCCGGCTTCGATACCGGTCATCAGGTTGAGCCGCGCCTCGGGTCCGTAGAAACCGGCGAAGTTGCGCTGGAGATTCAGATTGTTCGTCTGCGTCCAGGCATCCGCCAGCGTCTTGTTGTAAGTGAACCCGCCGGGCACCGCCGCATTGGGCGTGCCGGCGCCGACGAGGTACGGCGCGCTCCACGTCAACACGGTGCCCGATACGACCGTCTCGCGCGGCCAGAGCGGCGCGCTCGAGAAAAGCTTCAACTGCAGATCCGCGATGGCATCACGATGCG